>JAISYD010000010.1 GCA_031270145.1 Planctomycetota bacterium | reverse complement strand
GATTTTAACGCTATGCCGGAATCCGCCCATGGCCATAATGAGGGATATGGACGACTGGCCGGCCGGCGCCATTGGCGCGGGGGAGGGACTTTCAGCGATGCTTGGCGAAGCCATAATAGCCGACGACTTGACCGGGGCCGGGGATTCCGGCGTGCATTTCGCCCTGGCTGGAAAACCTACAGCCTTGTTGCTGGATCATAACGCCTTGGCCGAGGCCTTGCGCGATCACCAGGCGGTGGCGCTGTCCAGCGAATCGCGTTTCCTCGGGCCCGAGGCGGCGGCGGCGGCGGCGCGAAGGGCGGCGGACCGCTGCCGAGCCGCCGGAGTCCGGATTGCCTTCAAAAAAATAGACTCCACCTTGCGCGGGAACCTCGGCGCCGAAATAGAGGCTGTCCTGGACGCTGGCGGCGGCGGGGCGGCCCTTGTCTGCCCGGCCATGCCGAAAACCGGCCGCGTCTGCCGGAACGGCGTTCTCCTATTGCATGGCGGGCCGGTGCATGAAACCGCCATTGGCCGGGATCCCTTCAATCCGCTGCCATGCTCCTCCGTCGCCGGAATGCTGGCGGCGCAAACTAGGCTGCCGTTCGCGAATCTTGGCCTTGAGGCGGTCCATTCCGGCGCCGGAGCGTTGCGGAACGCCGTGGGGAAAATGCTTGAAGCGGGGAAACGCCTCATCGTCGCCGACGCCGAAACCGACGCCGATCTGGCCGCTTTGGGAAAATTGCTTCGCGAGGCGAATCGAATCCGCGGCTTTCCCGCTCTGCTGCCGGTCGGAGCGGGCGGTTTGGCCGAGGCGGTCGCCGGTTCCGTCCGGCTCTCTTCGGGGCCGGAATTGCGAGGCCGCATGCTCGCGGTGGTGGGAAGCCTGGCTGAGGCGTCCCTGTCCCAAATCGCTTCGGCGCTTGCCTCCGGCGCTTTCCATCCGCTTGAGTTGGATATGGGGCTGGCTTTTGAAAATCCGGCCGGGGAGGTTTCGCGCCTGGTCGCCGAATTGCCCGACGCCGGCAAGCGGCATCTGCTGCTGAAAAACCGCGCCTTGCCGCGCCCGGGCAAGAGCGTCGATGCCGGCGACGGGATCCGCGCGGCGGGGATTTTCGGCGAAGCGGCCAGGGCCGTTTGCCTGGCCGGCGGCTGTTCCCTGCTGTATGTCGCCGGAGGGAGTACCGCCGCCGCCGTTGCCGCGAGCCTGGGGTTGCGCCGCCTTACTCTGGAGCGGGAATGCCTGCCGGGGGTGGTTTTTAGTTCCTGCCCCGGCCGCGGCGCGGTACCGCGTTGGTTCGTGTCGAAAGCCGGGGGATTCGGCGATTCCGGCGTCATCGTCAAAATTGCGGCCGGGATTTCGCGGGACGCGCCGCCACTCAGGCCGGATGCGGCTGGATCCTAGTTTTCTCGCTCCGAAACTTCTCCAGGGCCCGGTTTTGCTTGCCCTCGTGGCTGGCCTTGATATGCTCCAGGAGATTGGCGACGCAAGGATCGCCGCTCAATTCGGATTCGGCAAGTTCGTCGATGATTTCGCCGATGGTCTTGCCGTCCTGGCGGTAGATGATCCGGAACGCCTTTTTGAGGGCGGAAATGGAGGCGTCGGGGACGTTGCGGCGGCGCAGGCCCTCAAAGTTGAGGGTGCGGATGCGGAAGTCGTCGCGGAAGCCGTCCGCCAGCATGTAGGGCGGGACGTCGAATCCCACGCCGGAATTGGGGGCCACAAAAGCCATGGAGCCGATGGTGACGAAATGGTGGATAAGGCACGAGCTGGATATCCAGGCCTGATCTTCTATGTGGATGTGGCCGGCCAACTGGGTGCTGTTGGTGAGAACGGCCCGGTTTCCGATGATGCAGTCGTGCGCCACGTGCACATAGGCCATGATGAGGCAATCGTCGCCAATCTGGGTCACGCCGCCGCCGCCTTCGGTGCCCCGGTTCACGGTGGCGAATTCCCCGATGCGGGTGCGGCCGCCGATGACCAGATCGGTGGGCTCGCCCCTGTATTTGAGATCCTGGGGATCCCCGCCCACTACCGCCGAGGAGCAGATCTGGCAACCGTCTCCGATGCTGGTGCGGGCGACGATGTGGCAATGCGCCATAAGGTGGGCGCGGTCTCCGATTTTGACTTTGGGGCCAACCACCACAAATGGATCTATTTCCACATCCGAGCCGATCTCGGCGGTTGGATGGATGACGGCGCTGGCGTGAATGCGTTTGTTCATGCTGGAAACATCCTCAATGCCGCTGCAAAGGAAAAAAACGCCGCCGTCCCGCCCGTCCGGTCGGCTGGCCGGCGCATTATACCTAATGCGCCGGGTTGGCGTCAATGATGGCGAATTTTATTGTCGCCTCGGCGGTGATGTCGCCCTCGACCTCGGCCCGGACCCGCACCACTCCGATGCGGCTTTTCATCTTCACGAACTCGGCGTGCAGGAACAGGCGGTCGCCCGGAACCACCTGCCGCCGCCATTTGACGTCGTCGGCCGACATGAGGACGGCGATCTTGCCCTTGCCCTTGAACTCGCCCAGCATCATGATGGCGCCGGCCTGGGCCAGCGCCTCGATTTGCAGGACGCCGGGCATGATGGGCTGGCCGGGGAAATGACCCTGGAAAAAGGCTTCGTTGAAGGTCAGGTTCTTCACCGCTACGATGCGGCGCTTCTCCTCCAGCTCCAGCACCCGGTCAATCAGCAGAAAAGGATAGCGGTGGGGCAGAAGCTCGGTGATGGCCTTGAAGTCAAGTACGCCGGCCGGGTTCTCCGCCGCGCGGATTTCCCGCTCCAGGGCGGCGGCCAGTTGGATGTTGGCGGCGTGGCCGCTTTTCGAGGCGACTATATGGACGCCTAGGCGGCGGTTGAGAATGGCGAGATCTCCGATAAGATCAAGGACCTTGTGGCGCAGGCATTCGTCCGGCAGGCGGAACTGGTTGTCGATCACCTTGTCGCCGTCCAGGACCAGAGTGTTTTGCGGATTCGCCCCTTTGCCGAGGCCGGCCCGGAGCATGGCCTCGGCGTGCTGGCGCATGACGAAAGTGCGGGCCGGGGCTATTTCCCCGGCATAAGATTCAGGGGTTATTTCAAAAGTTCCGGTTCCGCTGGCCAGCGGCGATTCGGCATAATCCAAAAGATAGGTGACGCGGAATTTTTTGTCGGGCGAAGGATAGGCGGCGACGCCGACGTCGCCCTTGCCCACCGAGACCGGGTTTTTGGGGACGAAAACCTTCAGTTCCGCCTCCTGCTCCACGATTCCGGCGTTTTCAATGCCCTTGACGTACTCGAGGGCCGAACCGTCCAGGGCCGGCGGCTCGCCTCCGTCGACCTCGATCACCGCGTTGTCGATCCCCAGGCCCCAAAGGGCGGAAAGCAGGTGCTCGACGGTTATCACCTCGCATTCGGGCGACAGCCGCACGGCATTGGCGTTTTTCGATCCGTCGGAAAGCAGGGGCCGGAGCCGTTCGCGCCATTCGCCCGCCTGGACGATCAGGCCGGCGTCCGCGGCGGACGGCTTCATCCTGACCATGGACTCGGCCCCGCCATGGAGCCCTTTCCCCGAGAAAACCGCTTCCCGCGCGAGAGTGTGCTGTTTCCCTTCCCCCATTTCTCCCTCCTGCGGCTATGGCCGCGTTCCGCGACGCTGGGCAAACGGACCCCGGGGCGGAGAAGTTGTCCCGGAACCTCTTTACCATTTTGCGTTGCGGTTGACCGCGGCCGGGCCGGCCGGGCGTTTTTTCTCCTCGGCCGGCGGCTTGTCGCCGGCCTGGGCCGCGGCCTCGGACGAATCGAGGCCGTCGCCGTCGCCGTCGCCGTCCGGCCGCGGCAGCCCCTCTTGGAGCATTTTCTCCAATTCTTCCGGACGACTGCTGTTTTTCAAGGCGATCTCTGGCTCGATTAGCCCCTTTTGGACCAAATTGAAAAGCGACTGGTTCATGGTGACCATGCCCAGTTGCATCCCGGTTTGCAGGACCGAATAAATCTGGTGGATCTTGTCGCTGCGGATATTGGCCCTGACGCCCTGGGTGGCGAGAAGGATTTCCTGGGCCACCACCCGACCCTTGCCGTCCTTGGTTTTCAGCAACTGCTGGCAGACGACGGCCTCGAGAACGAAGCCGAGTTGGGTGCGGATCTGCGGCTGCTGCTCGGGCGGGAAGATGTCGATGATGCGGTTGATGGTCTGGACCGCGTCGGCGGTGTGGAGGGTGGCGAAAGTCAAGTGGCCGGTCTCGGCCAACTCCAGGCCGACCTGCACCGTCTCGCGGTCGCGCATTTCGCCAAGCAGGACGACATCCGGGTCCTGGCGCAGAACATGCTTGAGGGCCGAGGCGAAAGTGGAGGTGTCGGCCCCGATTTCACGCTGGGTCACCATGCAATTCATGTCGGGATGTACGAATTCTATCGGATCCTCGATGGTGACGATATGGCTTTCGCGGTTGCGGTTGACGTAGTCAATCATGGCGGCTAGGGTGGTCGACTTGCCGGAGCCGGTGGCCCCGGTGACCAGGATCATCCCTTTGGGGATGCGGCAGATCTTTTCGAACACCGGGGCCGACATTTTTAGATCCGCGAAGGATTTGATGTCGGTGGGGATGGTGCGGATGGTGGTGCGGATCAGCCCCCTCTGGTAACAGACGTTCACCCGGAAGCGGGACAGGCCGGGAATCTCATAGGACGAGTCGAGATCCTTGGTGTCCTCAAGTTTTCTCCGCTGCTCGTCGGAGAGGATGGAGTAAATCAGATCCTTGGCGACGTCGCGCGGCGGCGGCGGCAGGCCGAAGGGTTTCAACTCCCCGTGCACGCGGATGCGCGGCACGGCGTTGGCCGAAAAATGGAGATCCGACCCTTTCTGCTGGATCATGAAGCCCAATATCTGATCCATGGAGATAACGGGAAACTCGGGGGCGTGGGGCTCGCTGGCGGCGGTCATGGCGGATATCCTTAAATTTCCTTGCCGATTGTTCAATTAGGTCTTATTATAGCCGCGCCCGGCGCGCTGGCAAGATTTTACCGGCGGCGGAGGGAAAAAGCTTCGCACTTGTAACCCGGCGGCGTAAGATGTATAGTATTCCGCATGCGGGAGTCCGCCGCGAGGCGATCCGGAGGCGGCGGCGAAACCGCCAAACGAGGGGGATGGCTCATGCAAGCCAGTGAAGGCAAACTAGGCAGGGTTTTCATGCTCAGATTGGACGAAGGGGACAATCCGTTCCTGGCCATTGAGGGCTTCGCCGCCGAAAACGGCGTCCTTGCGGCCCAGGTCTTCTCGTTGTCCGGCCAGCCCATGGTCGGTAGCGTCCTCCCCGACCCGGAGGGGAAGCCCCGCCTTCGTTTTTCCGCCGGCCAGGGAGAGTGGCCGACGGGGGAAACCATATTGCAGGAGATGCTCGGGATTAGCCTGCGCCGGATGGTGGATCCCGTCTCCGGGCTGGAAACCCTAGCCAAGCTTTCCGCTCCCCGCACCAGGGTTATGGAAAAACCGGCGCCCGAGCCGGAGCACGGCGGCCCCGGGACGGTTCCGGTGTATTTGTTCAACGCCGAATTCAATTGACGATCCGTCCGTCCGCGCGCGGGCCGGCTTGGCCGGCGGCGGTTCGGCCTTCACAGGATTATCGACATGGACAGAAACGACATCCGCTCCAAAACGGCAAGGGCCATGACCCGGGTGCAGAAACGCACCGAGCATGAGCGCCGCGTCAAAAAAATCACGATCACCATCATCGCGTCCCTGGCCGGCCTGTTGCTGGTCGGCCTTATCCTCCTTATGACGCCCATCGGGCCGGATTGGTATTACAACCGGCTGCAAACCCGCAAAATGGCCGAACCGGGCGAACTCCAGGCCGGCTATGTCGAAAGCCTGTACAATCTCGGCGAATTCTACAACGCCACTCTTCGCGCCGAGGACGCCAACCGTTGTTTCGATGAAATCGCCCTCCTTTATTTTGGTTTCAACCTGACCGAGTTTCTCAGGGGACCCGATGGCGCCCTGGACAAACGGGACAACTTGCTGGCCAGGCTAAGGAAGGGGGATGGGTATTTCGGTCCCCCCTTCAAAATTCCCGAGGGGGAGATCAGATATGTCGGCAACGCCATTTGGCGAACCGGGCAATATTATCTGAAAGTCAACAGGAGATCCACCTATAACCTTTTCGCAAGGCTTTACCAGGGCCTCCTGCTGGCGGAGCATCCCAATTCCTGCGACGAGGCTGAAGTCAAGATGGTCAATGATTTCACCCTCTCCAACCGCTGAAGCGGCCGGACGGGCCGGAGTCCGGGATCGAAAGGGACGGGAAAACAATTATGAGCAACGCCAAAAACAACCGGGAGGCCAATGCCCTGCGGGAACTTCTCGGGCGCAAGGCCGCCGGCGCCGGACCGCATCCGCCGCCGACCCTGGATCATTTGGCCTTCGCCGTCATGGACGCGGACGGAATCGGCGCGGCGGAGATTCTCGAGGCCCTTGAGCGCATGCGTCGGGAATTTGTCGATTGGAACGAGATACGGGTGACCCGGGGGCAGGAATTGGCCCGCGCCTTGGGAAACATCCCCGGCGCCGAGCGGATCGCCTCCCGCCTGAAGATCGAATACAACGCTTTTTTCGAAAAAAGAGGGGAACTGTCCCTCAATTTTCTCGCATCCGCCAAGTTGTCCGAAGCCAAGCGCTGGCTGGCCCAAACGCTTCCCCTCCTTTCCAAGGCGGCGGCGGCGCTGATACTGCGCGAATTCTGTCCCGGTACGGCGTTGCCGCTATCCGATGCCGGCCTGAGGCAGGCGAGGAAGGACGGCGCGGCGGGCAAAAATCCGGATCGCGCCCACCTATCCGCCGCCCTGGCCGCCAACCTGACGCCGGCCGAGGCCGGTCTGCTTATACAGTATTGGGAGCTGGAGGCATCCGGCCATCCCTATGGGCCGGCCGGGAAAAAGGACTCGGCCGCCTTGGCCGCAAAGCATAAAAAGCAGCATAAACCGGAGAAGCGAAAGGCGGAACCGGCGGCGCCTCCGGCGCCGGAGACGAAAACCGCGCCCGCGACAAAAGAAAAGCCGGCGGGCGGGGCGGCGCCGAAACCGCCAGCCGCGAAAAAATAACCTTCGCGCCGCTAGGCGGCCAGAGGAGGAACACGTGCCGGAATTGAGGATTGGCCTGCCCAAGGGAAGTCTGCAAGAGTCCACCTTTTCGCTTCTGCGGTCGGCGGGCTGGGATTTCAATGTCTCCAGCCGCAGCTATTATCCCACCGTGAACGATCCGGAAATCCAGGCCATGCTGGCCCGCCCCCAGGAACTGTCGCGCTATGTGGAACGCAACGTCATGGATATGGCCGTGACCGGGCTCGACTGGACGCGGGAGAATGATTCCGACGTCATCGTGGTGGAGCGCCTGGTCTACGCCAAGGCCACCCGCAATCCGGTGCGCTGGGTGCTGGCCGTGCCCGAGGATTCGCCGATCCAGTCCGCCGCCGATCTTCAGGGCAAGGTGATTTCGACCGAAGTGGTCAATCTGGTCGGCAAGTATCTGGAAAAACACGGCGTTTCGGCCAAGGTGGAATTTTCCCACGGCGCCACCGAGGTGAAGGTTCCCCATCTGGCCGACGCCATCGTCGACCTCACCGAAACGGGTTCCAGCCTCCGGGCCAACCGCTTGCGCATAGTCGATACCGTGGCCGAATCGGTGACGGTGCTGATCGCCGGCCGCTTGGCGCTCGCGAATCCCTGGAAAAAAGCCAAAATCGAGGCGCTGGCCCTAATGCTCTCCGGCGCCCTGGCCGCCAGGGAAAAGGCGTTGCTGAAACTGAACGCGCCCAAGGGAAAGCTGGCCGACATTCTGAGGGTGCTCCCGAGCCTCCACTCCCCCACCGTGAACGATCTGTCGGACCGGAACTGGACAGCGGTGGAGACCATAGTCGATGCCGGCGTCACCCGGACCCTCATCCCCGAATTGAAGCGCCTAGGGGCCGAGGGCATACTGCAATTGTCCGTAAACGCCATAATTCCCTGACGCCGCCTGGTTGCGGTTTGAGGAACCCGCCATGAGAAAATGCCACCGTTGCGGAGAACCCTGGAGGGAAAAGGGCTCGCCCGGAACCCGCGAGGATTGCCTGAAGTGCGGCGCCGCCCTGCATGTTTGCGCCAACTGCCGCTTTTATGACGCCCCCTCCCTCGAATGGTGCCGCGAACCCATGGCCAGGGCCGAGAAGCCGCGCGTCGCCGACCTCTACAACATCTGCACCTGGTTCGTCTTCTCGGATCTCGACGAGGAGCGTTTCGACGCCGTAAAATCCAAAAGCGCCCGCATGGCGCTGGAAGCGCTGTTCAACTCGTCCGGCAAGAGGTCGGGCGGCGCGGGACAATAGGAGTCAGGCATGTCTGGTCACAGCCACTGGTCCAATATCCAGCACAAGAAGGCGGCCAAGGACAGCAAAAAGGGCAAGGTCCTCTCCAAGCTCATCAAGTTGATCTACACGGCGGTCAAGGAGGGCGGCTCGCCGAAACCCGAGGACAATCCCCGGCTCCGGCTGGTGCTTGACAAATGCCGTCTCGCCAACATGCCCAAGGACAACGTCAAGCGAGCCATCGAAAAGGCGGCGGGCGGCAGCGCGGGCTACGAGCGAATGACCTTTGAGGGCTACGCCCAGGACGGCGTGGCGGTGGTGGTGGAGTGCCTGACCGACAACAGCCAGCGCACCGGCCCGGAAATCCGCTATATCTTCGACCGGGCCGGGGCCAGGGTGGGGAAGCAGGGCTCGGTCATGCACATGTTCCAAAGGAAGGGCGTCTTCCAAGTAGACAAGGGGAAGACGGACGGCGACGCGATCATCGACGCGGCCATTGAGGCCGGGGCCGAGGATGTGATCGACCAGGATTCCTTCCTGGAAATCCATTCCGATCCCAACTCCTTCCTGGCGGTCGGCGAGGCGCTGGCCAGGGCGGGCATAGAGACGCAATTGGCGGAGCTGCAGTTCATCCCCGACAACCGCATTGAGGTGGGCCTGGAATCGGCCCGGAAAATATCCCGGCTGATCGATCTCCTGGAGGAGAACGAGGACGTCCAGAACGTCTATGCCAATTTCGACGTGTCGGCCGAGGCGGCGAAGGAACTGGCGGCGGAGGAATGACCGGATCGGCGCTTGGACGCCATCCCGCTTACGACCGGCTGGGCCTGAATTTCGACTAAACGCCAAGACCGCGCGGAGCGGCGGAAAGCGGCGGACGGCGCAAAAATCCCCTTCGCGAATCGCCCGCCGCGAATATTTCACGCAATAGCCCTGGGGCGAAAATATTTATTGAAAACCTCTTGACAAACATTTCATATTTTGCTAATGGTTAACCATTGGCTATCGGTTAATATGACATCATCGGTTATTTTCATCACCTGATCCACCTTCCCCCAACGGCGGGCGCTCTAAAAATTGATGGTTTTTTAATCATTTCCGTCATTTTGAAAGGACCGCGAATGCCGTACAAAACCGACAAATTGGCGGATAAAATCGCCAGAGGCGAAACCATTTATGGAACCCACACCGCTTGGGGCGGAGCCATGATCGCGGAGATGTACGGCGAGGCTGGGTTCGATGTCGTTTGGATAGACAACGAGCATGGCTATATGGACCCCTCGCAAGTCCTGAATGCCCTTGTCGGCGCCCGCGCCAGGGATATGTGCGCCTTTGTCCGGGTGACTTGGCGCGACGGAAATTTGGCCAAGCCAATTCTCGACAACGGGGTGGACGGCATCATCTTTCCCATGATCCTTACTCCCGACGACGCCAGGAAAGCCGTGGCGGCCTGCCGTTACCCTCCCGCCGGGGAACGGGGCTTCGGGCCCTTCCGGGCGATGGACTATGGCGCAATCAGCGCCGAGGACTATATCGCGGTTCATAGCCAAAAAGTTTGGGTTATCCTGCAGATTGAGCACATAGAGGCCGTACGGAACCTGGACGCCATTCTCCGGGTTCCGGGGATAAGCGCCATCGTTTTCGGTCCCTGTGATCTGTCCGGATCGATGGGGTTGCTGGGGCAAGTCAATCATCCTGAGGTCAAAAAAGTCATCGACGGGGCGGTTGATAAAATCAAGGCGGCCAAGATACCCGTCGGCGTCTCAATGATCTGGAATGAGGAGGCGGTCCATGACTGGGTGCGCCGCGGCGCCAACATCATCTTCTGCGACAACGATTGCGGTCATGTGATTACCGGCAGCCGCAAAACTTTGGCCAAATTGAAAAAGGCGGCGGCGGAAAAATGATCGCCTGGCGATGGACGGTTTCCATCCATTTGACCCCCGGCCCGCAACCGCCAATTCGTCCGGTTGAACCGCAATATTTCATTACGGGGGGTGTCCCGTTCGGGATAGGCTGAAATGGCTATTCTAACCGCAGTCATGATCCTTTCGGCATCGGTGTTTTTCTATGCCCTGCGCTTTCCCGGCGCCAACAACTTCCGCGGCGGCAACGTGGTTCCGGGCCCGGCCTTTTTCCCGCAACTCCTGGCAATCGTGATTTTTGCCGCCGCCGCCGCGGAGATGCTGGCGGAGGTGAAAAAGAGACGGCGATCCGATCCGAATCTTCCTTCGCCGCCAAAACGCGGCTTGGCCGAATGGCTGCGCGACCGGGGAACCCACAACGCCGCCATCGTGCTGACGCTGATGTTCGCCTTTCCCTTCCTGATTGAACCGATCGGTTTCGCCGTAATGGGGGCGTTGGCGGTGTTCGTCGTGACTTGGCGCTTGCGGGCCGGAGTGTTCAAAAGCGCGATATTCGCCGTCGTTTCCACGATCTTGACCATCTATTTCTTTAAATACGTTTTTTATATCGATTTTCCCCCTGGAATATGGTCGCCGACCTAGTTGGCAAAAACGACGGCCGACGGATTGCCCCGCCGCCTATGCCGAATCGCCGGGGAGCTCGGAACAGCCGATGGGCCGCGATAACAATCAAGGGCCGCATTTCCATATGGATTAGGCTGGGAAACCATGACTTTATCGCATATCCTTTCCTTCAACATCATCTGGCCGTGGTTCCTGTCCATGCTGCTAGGCGTGATCGTGGGAGCCACGCCCGGCCTCACCGCCTCCATGGCCGTCGCCCTTATAATCCCCATCAGCTATTACATGGAACCCTTGGCCGGGTTGGCCATGATTATTGGCGTAACCTTCACGGCCATCTTCACCGGCGACATTCCGGCCACCCTGTTGCGGATACCGGGAACGCCGGCGTCGGGCGTCGCGGTCCTGGACAGTTATTAACTGGCCAAGAAGGGACGCGCCACCCTGGCGTTGTCCATCAATCTCGTCTGTTCGGCGATAGGCGGCGCCATAGGAGTCACCATGCTGGTCTTCCTGTCGCCGCCGCTTTCAAAAATCGCTTTGCGTTTCACGCATTTCCAGTATTTTTGGCTAGGGCTGTTCGGTTTAAGCATCAGCGCCGCCCTCAGCATGAAGACGCCCCTCAGAGGGGTTATTTCCGTCGGCCTTGGACTTCTGATCTCAACGGTGGGCATCGACACCACCACCGGCTTCGCCCGCTTCCATTTCGGCAATGCGAATCTTTCCGGCGGCGTGTCCTTTGTTCCCGCCATGATCGGACTTTTTGGCGTTTCCGAAGCGTTGAAAAGCGTCTGTTCGCCCATGGATCGTGGTGGAGAGCGGGCGGTCGCAATCAAAAAGACGCCAGGCGAAGGAAGCGAGATTTTGCGCCAGATAATCCGGAACAAATGGCTGATTCTTCGGTCCTCGTTGCTGGGGACGATGGTGGGCGCCCTGCCTGGGGCGGGGGCCGATATCGCGGCCTGGTTCTCCTACGGGATCGAAAAGAAACTGTCGCGGGATCCGGATAAATTCGGTACCGGCCATATTCCCGGCGTCATCGCTCCCACCAGCGCCAACAACGCCGCGGTGGCCGGGGCCTGGATCCCGGCCCTGGTGTTCGGCATTCCCGGCGACAGCGTCACGGCCTTGGTTCTGGGCGCCATGATTATGTATAATATCCGTCCCGGGCCCATGATATTCACCGAAAACTCCGAAATAATCAGCGGCTTGTTCGCCATTGCCTATATATCCCAAATTTTGCTTCTTCCCATAGGTTACCTGGGGATACGCCTGTTTTCCTGGCTGTTGAAGATGCCCAGGAACCTAGTCATGGGCGGCGTGATCCTTTTCTCCATAGTCGGTTCATACGCCTTGAACAATAACCCATTTGACATCCTGATTATGACGGTTTTCGGAGTCGTCGGGTATTTTCTGGAGAAAAACGACATACCGCTTTCCCCAATGATTCTCGGGATAATCCTCGGCAATCTTGTCGAAAACAATCTGCGGATCGGCCTTCTGAAAAGCGATGGATCGCTTTTGCCGTTTTTCGACAATTTTGTAAGTATCTTTTTGATCCTTTGCATCATCTTCATCTTTTCGGGGGACAGGATAATTCGCGCCGGCCTGCGAGGATTGGCATCCCTGTCCGGGCGCGCAAAAAGGGCGGAATGATGTGAAGGTTCGGCATCGGCGCGGGATTGGCGTCCGGTTGAAACCGGAAGCCGGTTTTGCGCTTGGGTCTATTTGGAGGGAGGGTTTGAGATGAGGAAGAATCTCTTGTTGTTCGCGTCGGCGTTCATCTTTTACGGCGTTTCCGCCTTGGCCGGCGGTTATCCGGTTCGGGCCGTCAGCGTGATCTGCCCGTACAATCCGGGCGGCGCCACGGATCGGATAGGACGCTATTTCGCCGACGCGCTTCAGAAGGAAATAGGCATCCCCTTCAATGTCGTCAACCGCACCGGCGGCAACGGAGTCACCGGGCATAATGCCCTTGCCACAGCCAGGCCTGACGGCTACACCCTCGGCCTGATATCAATGGACATAGCCACCCTTAAATTCATGGGGCTTACCGAGTTGACGCCGGACGACTTCGATCTCATCACCCAGTGCATGCTTTCGGTTCCGGGGTTTATGGTCAGGAAGGATTCGAAATATCATACCTTTCAGCAGATTGTCGACGACATTCGATCGCGTCCAGGCCAAATAACCTTGATTGGAACCACCATATCCGGACCCTATGATCTGATGCGCCTCGCGGTTATGAAGAAGTTGGGGCTAAAGGCCGACGACGTCAAGTTCATCCCCACCACCGGCGCCGCCGCCGCGGTAGTCGAACTGCTGGGCGGTCACGCCGATTTCGCCGTTCTCGCGCTGGGCGAGGCCGTGCCCCAGCTCCAATCCGGCGAATTCAGATGTCTGGTACACAGCGGCACCGAGCGCGTGCCCACCTTCCCGGATATTCCCAGCCTGCGGGAACAGGGAATTGACGTGGTGCTGTCCGCCTCCGTCGGCGTTGGCGCCCCCAAGGGAACGCCAAAGGAAATCCTGACTTTTCTGCGGGAAAGGATTGACGCCATCCGGGCTTCGGACGACTACGGCAAATTCTTGAGCGCCAACGGATTCAACGTCGGCATCTATAGCGGCGACGATTACAAAAACAGCCTCCTGAAGGTTGCGGTCGATTGCAAGGAAGCGATGGAATACGCGGGCTACATAAAAAAATAACCGCCACGGCATTATGGATCGCCCAGGACGGACAGGGATGCCTCGTCAGCCTGCCCGTCCTGGGCGGGCTGTTGGGATGGCGACCGGCGGGGCAATCGCGCGAAAAGGCGAATTTTCGCTCGGCTGGCTCATCTTATGCCCAACTTACCGGATAAAGGCGTCACTAGCAATGAAAAATCGCCGCGCCGGCATGACCTTTTCAGCGCAAAGCGGCGCCCTTTTCGACCACGCCCGGGAATGGCTGTGATGACCGACAAAAACGCCCTTGATTTTTTTCACAGCGTGGAGATAGTCCGACCCGCCGATCAGGTGGTTCGACAAATCCGGCTGTTAATCGCGCAAGGCAGTTTTCAACCCGGCGATCTCTTGCCGCCGGAGCGCCTCCTCAGCGCCAAGCTCGGCGTCAGCCGGGGGCATATCCGCGCCGGCATCAAAATGCTGGAACTATACGGCATCGTCAAATCCGTCCAGGGACGGGGAACGTTGGTAACGGATATCGGGACGCAGACGATGAACGGCATGCTCGTCAACCTCCTCAAGCTCACATCCAACGACATCATGTCCTTCGCCGATACCCGCATTCTCCTTGAAACCCATGCCGCCGGCTTGGCCGCAAAAAACGGAACCCGGGAGGAACATGAAATTCTGCGAAACCTCGTCGACCGGATGCGGAGCATCGACGGCAATAAGGAAAGATGGCTTGAAGTCGATCTTGGCCTGCACATCGGCATAGCCAACGCCTCGCACAACACGGTTCTGGCCGAGCTGATAAAATTCATGGCTCCCAACATCATGGGATATTACCGGAAATTTTTCCGCGACCGGATTGTCATCACCATTCCCATTCACAGAAAAATCGTCGATTGCATAGTGAAGGGGGATTCCGAAAAAGCCGCCAAGACTATGCAATCGCATCTCATGAATTCAAGAAAGACTTTCGCCGCTTCCCTTGGATCGGTAAAAATCTAAAAACCCGCCAACTCCGCGAATCGGTTCAGGGGCCAAGGCCGCTTGTCCCCGAGGCTAGCGCAAGTTGAATGGTTTCAGGAATTTCGGCACTTCCACCTTCCTGCCGCTGGCGGCGTCGTGGATGACGACCGAGCCGAACAGCCAACCGTCCACCCGGTCCTTATCAACGCCGGCGCCTAAAAAAACCTCCGGATCCAGCACAAAAACCAGATCGAGGCTGTTGGCGACGGGATCCCCCGCCCATTCCAGGAGATTGCCGCCGCCCAAATCCAGGCCGAAATGGCCAAGCTGGAAGTGGTACCCGATGCGCTCCCGGTTGGCGTCAATCAGATCGGCGAACGATTCGGCCGGCGAAGCGCCGGTTTTCGCGGCGCTCCGGCCGGCGGAATCGAGGGCGATGTTCAACATCCCGTCCCGAAGCATCCCGGCCGGCAGCTTGGCGGGATCCGCCCCGGCCCGGAGGAACGGTTCCGCCGGGGCGCGCATCAGGGCGGCGTGTTGGCCGGCGGCGCCGGTTCCGGAATCCCAGGCGAAGGAGGCGCTGCCGTCCGGCGCCAAAAACCGCCAACTGTCGCCGTCCGCTTCGGCGACCGGCTTTTCCGGCAGCGACGCCAGCATTTCCGCGTAGGACTTTTTCGCGTATATGGCGGTGACGTCGGCGACGGACAGCGCTTTAATCAGGGCGGCCGGGGGATTGAACGCCAGGACGGCGGCCGCTAGCAGGAACAACCCTATTCCAACCAGTATTTTCTTGTTCATGACTGCTTCTCCGGTCAAATGGTTTGCGGTTTGAAGCGCTTAAGCCGCAGGGCGTTGGTCAAGACCGACACCGAACTGAGGGACATGGCCGCCGCCGCCAAAATGGGATCAAGCAACGGGCCGCCAAAAAGATGCAGAACCCCGGCGGCGACGGGAATGCCGGCGGTGTTGTAGATGAAAGCCCAGAACAGGTTTTGCTTGACGTTCCTGATGGTGCTTTGGCTAAGTTGGATGGCGGCCGGGACATCCATGAGGTCGCCGCGCATGAGGACGATGTCGGCCGACTCCACGGCCACGTCGGTCCCGGAGCCGATGGCGATGCCGACATCGGCCTGGACCAGGGCCGGGGCGTCGTTGATGCCGTCGCCGACCATTGCCACCGTCCTGCCCTCGGCCTGGATCTTCTTCACTTCGTTGGACTTGTCCTGCGGCAGCACTTCGGCGAAGACGCGATCTATTCCCACCTCCCTGGCGATGGCGGCGGCGGTGCGGGGATTGTCGCCGGTGAGCATGGCCACCTCCAAACCCATCCGGTGGAGCGCCCGGATGGCGGCGGCGCTTGATTCCTTCACCACGTCGGCCACCGCCACCACTCCGGCCGGGCGGTTGTCGAGGGCAACATACATGGCGGTCTTGCCCTCGCCGGACAGGCGCTCCAGTTCATCGGCCAGCCCGGCGAAGTCGATGCCCCGTTCGGACAGAAGCTTGGCGTTGCCGATCAGCACCTCGACGCCGGCCACCGACGCCTCGATGCCGCGGCCGGGGATGGCGGCGAAGCGCTCGGCCTTGTCCAGGGCCAGGCCGGCGGCGGCGGCGCGCTTGACCATGGCTTCCCCAAGCGGGTGCTCCGATCCGCTTTCGGCCGAGGCGGCGGCCTTCAGCAATTCCTCGGACTTGATTCCGGGGGCCGGAATGAGATCGGTCACGGCCGGGGCGCCCTTGGTTATGGTGCCGGTCTTGTCGAAAACGACGACCTGGATTTTCCTGGCCGCCTCCAGCGCCTCGCCCGACTTGATGAGGATGCCGTTCTCCGCCCCTTTGCCGGTGCCGACCATGATGGCGGTCGGGGTGGCGAGGCCGAGGGCGCAGGGGCAGGCGATGATCAAAACAGAGATGAAAATGGTAAGGGCGAATTTGACGTCGCCGGAACTTAGATACCAGGCGACGGCCGCGCCCAGGGCGACGAGGCAGACGACCGGGACGAAAATCCCCGACACCACGTCGGCCAGCTTGGCTATGGGGGCCTTGGAATTTTGGGCGTCCTCGACCAACTTGATGATTTGGGCCAGCGCGGTTTCCTGCCCCACCTTGGTCGCCCGGAAGGAGATGCCGCCGAATTTGTTGATGGTGGCGGCGTAAACCAGATCGCCGGCCTTCTTGTCCACCGGCATGCTTTCGCCCGTCAACATCGACTCGTCGATGGCGGTGCGGCCGTCCACGACTATCCCGTCCACCGGGATTTTGTCGCCCGGCTTGACCCGGAGGACATTGCCGACCTCCACCTCGTCGATGGGCGTTTCCACCTCGACGCCGTCCCGGATCACCAAGGCGGTCTTGGGGGCCAACCCCATCAGTTTCTTGATGGCTTCCGAGGTCCGCCCCTTGGATACCGCCTCCAGGGACTTGCCGAGCAGGATCAGGGCGATGATCACTCCGGCGCTCTCGAAGTACAAGCCCTCGACGGCGGCGAGGTTGCCCAAAACTATCTGCCAGGTTTCGTAGAGGCTCCAGAGCGCGGCCGCCGAAGTGCCGATGGCGATCAGCGAATCCATGTTGGGGGCGCCGGCCAGGAGCGACTTGAAACCGACCGAATAGAAGCGGCGGCCGACATAGATGATGGGCAGCGTCAGCAGTATTTGCACGATGGCGTAATTCAAGGGATACTGCATGGGGTCGAGGTATTTCGGTATGGGGAAGGGGAGCCACCACACCATGGAGCCCATGGCGAGATAGAGCAGGGGGGCGGCGAACAGGGCGGCGATGGCGAATTTGTTCCACAGGAGGCGGATCTCCTCCCGCTTCCTGGCGCGATCCGTATCGGCGGCGGTGGAGCTTTCAACCTGAAGCGCCTGGTATCCGGCCTTTTCAATGGCCCGCTTGAGGTCGGAGAGGCGCAGCTTGTCCTTGGCGAAAGTCACTTTCGCCTTTTCGGAGGCATAGTTCACCGAAACGTCGGACACGCCGTCCAGGCGTCCCAGGACTTTTTCCAGGCGCTTGGCGCAGGCGGCGCAACTCATGCCGCCGATCGGCATGACCACGCTGACCGCGTCCTGGCCGGCGGCGACGCCGTAGCCGGCCTTCTCAATGGCGGCCTGTATGTCGCCGCGGCCCAGGCTGGCGGGATCATAGCTCACCGCCAGCTTTTCGGCGGCGAAATTGACGCTCGCCCTTTGCACGCCGGCCAGTCTGCCGACCACCTTCTCGATGCGCGTGGCGCAGGCGGCGCAACTCATTCCGGTTATGGACAAAGTGTCGTTGGTCATTTCTGCAATCTCCAATAGGACGCTAAACGGCGATGCTAACGGTTTCTCCACGAGGCGAAGGTGTCGGCCGCCCTTTCGAGGAAGGCCTTGGAAATGATGACGGCGTCGGCGGTCTCGGTTTTGTTGGCGGCGCCGACCGGCACCGGGTTGCAGCCGCCCTTGACTTTTTCCATGTTGGCGATGGCGAAGCGCTGGCCGCAGGCCTTGCAGGCCAGAGCGTCGCGCTGAAAGGTGTAGCCGACGTCGCCGCAGGCCTGACAGGCGTCGAAGACGGTGCGCACCGTTTTGTCCGGCGCCACCGCGGCGATGACCCGCACCGCCTTGCCGTTGACGCTCACCGGATAAAAGGTGGGGGTGGAGGAAAGGCTCCCGACGCGGATCACCAGATCGCTGTCGGTGGTGAGCGGGGCCTGCCCGGCGAAGGCGGCGCCGGCGGCGGCGAATGCGGCCATAAGGGCCAGGGCGGACGTTTTTGCTGTTTTGCCATGCATGGTTGTATTCCTTACAGTTCAGAGATATTTGCCTCCCCAATGGAGGCCGGCGGTAAAATGTTTAGAGCCAGGGGACTTCGTTGTATTCGGCGTCGGCGGCCGGCAGGGCGCCGCGATCAAGCTCCGGCGCGGTTGCGTCGTCAGCCATGTCGCCGACCACGATGCGGCTGGAGATCATGCCCATCCAGCA
>JAISYD010000007.1 GCA_031270145.1 Planctomycetota bacterium | reverse complement strand
GGCCAAAATTTCATAGAGCTCGAGTTTTTTGCCTTCTTTTGCCATTTGGGCCAAACTCCGGTTGCCCCATGAATATCAACCTCCGTCACCGTCGGCGGACGGAGACGGCGAAGCGCCATGATAATGTCCAGCTGCCCGGCTGTCAAGCGATAATCGGCGGAATCCAGGGTCATTCGGTTATCTGCCTGGCGACGGCGTCAATAGCGCGTGCCCTGTTCTCCGCGTAGTGTTCCAATCCTTCCGGTTAACCCTCCCGGTCAAGGCGCTCCGGCGCACACCCGCCGGCATCTGAAAATTGCCGCGAGGGAAATCGCCTTCCCCGTTTCCCGGATTCGGGCATCCCGCGCCGATGCTTGGTTTTTTCATGCAATTCTAATGTTTTCCTCAAACTTTCCAAACGTGGGGGTGCGAACATGGCCGGCGTTTTTAGGAGAGACTTATGTACGCATCCGCGCGGAAACATCTTTTTCACCCGCTTGCCGTGCTTATGGCGGTCGCCGCTTTCCGGTCGAGGTCCGGGATCTGGCCGGGGAGCGGTAGGAGGCGTCCGAAATGGAATTTTTGAAAACTGGCGTGCCTTTCATTCGCGGCAAATACCGCAATTTCACTACGGCTGAGGTTGACCGGATGCTTGACCTGATCGACGCGGCGGCGGAAAGGCGGGACTGGGGCGAGGTCAACCTCCTGGGGCATATCCTCCCCCTGGACCCGGACACGGCCATGACGATCAAGCGGGTGCATGGCAAACGGGAATTGCTCAAAATGGGTTTTGATTTGACCGAGGCGGACTTGTTTTGGGGCGAGGGCTGGTTGGATCGGTCGGACGAATAGGGAGGATCGCCAATGCTTGAACGGCACGACTCGTGGCGTTTATGGGTGGTGATAAACATTCTCCAATCAAATCTTAATACACGGCGCAGGCTGTTGGCCCAGACGCGCGAGGCGAGGAAAACTCTGTTCACCGACTGGTGCTTCTCCCAGGCCCTGGTCGAGGTGGCCAGGCTGGAGACCAAACTGGGGAACCTGGTGAAGCTGGAGGCGCAGCTCCAGGAGGCCGAATACCTGGAAATTGAGCATAAGACGAGAACATACGAGAAATTTCACAGCAATGTGCTGGACACCTATGAACAAGTTGAAAAGAAGCGCAAGACGCGGATTATTGCGATGGACGCGTTGGCGGCGGCCGGCGGCTGAAGCCGATGATGAGGGGATGCGTATGAAGAGGATTTGCGCGGCAATTCTTGTCTGCCTGGTTTTCGGCGCCGCCTACGGCAACGGCGGCTCGGTCGAGGATCCGATGCCCGGCGTCGAGTATCTCGCGAAGCTCCACCATGCCGGCAACATCCAGCGCGTCGAGGGCGCCACCCCCTACGCCAAATTCATCAAGGGCGAGATCCCCGTCTGGATTGCCTACGAGGGCGACGGACTCAAGGCCAAGATCACCGACGGCATGGGCGACGATTGCGCCGTCGTCATCTCCCGCGCCGATGCTTGGTTTTTTCATGCAATTCTAACATTTTCCTCAAACTTTCCAAACGTGGGGGTGCGAATATAGTCGGCGTATTATACATTGGGCGGTTTGATTTTTCGCTGGCATTTTTTAGGAGAGACTATGTACGCATCGGCATGGAAACACCTTTTTCACCCGCTTGTCGTGGTTATGGCGGTCGCCGCGTTCGGCGCCGCCGCTTCGGCCGAGCCGACGCTGCTTCCCATCGATCGGGCGAAATTCCTGGCCGGACAGCGCTTCGATTTTCTGGTCGAGGTCAAGGACGCCTCCGCGAGCGGCATAATCGCCGCCGTGAACGGCAAGCCGGCCGAGGAGTTCTTCGGGAAAAAGGGCGAATTGAAAACCGTCGCCGGGGTGACTTCGTACCGCATCAATCAGGTCGCCTTCCCCGTCGCCGGCGACGTCGCCGTCAAAGCCTCCGCCGTGGTGGGCGGCAAGGAATATTCCGCTTCGGCGGGGTACGTCGTGGCGATGGACAAGTCCGCCGCCCGCGCCAGGAACGTCATCCTTTTCATCGGCGACGGGCTCAGCCTCCCCGTTCGCGACATGGCCCGCATCCTTTCCAAGGGAATGCGGCAAGGCAAGTACAACGACCTTCTCGAAATGGAGAAGCTCACGAACACCGCCCTGGTCACCACCTCCGGATACGATTCGCTGGTCACCGATTCGGCCAACGCCGCCTCGGCTTACGCCACCGGCCACAAGTCGGTCGTCAACGCCATGGGCGTCTATGAATCGAGCGACAAGGATCCGCTGACCCATCCCAAGGTGGAGAACATCGTCGAGATCGTCAAGCGCACGCGCGGCATGGCGGCCGGCCTGGTGACCACCTCCAACATCACCGACGCCACTCCCGCCGCCATGATCGCCCACACCCGCCGTCGCGCCGAACAGAATTTCATCGCCCAGTCGATGCTCGATCCGGAACGCTCGCCCGACGTCATCCTCGGCGGCGGTTCCCGGCATTTCCTCCCGAAGAGCGTCCCCGGCTCGAAGCGCGTCGACGAGCGGAATCTCGTCGAGGAATTCAAGGCCAAGGGCTATGCCTTCGCGGGCGATCGGGCGGAGATGAAGAAGGCCGGCGGCGACAAGATTCTCGGCCTGTTCCAGCTTGACAATCTCAACGTCTATCTCGACCGGGAAATGTTGAAGGACGCCAAAACCCTCGGCGGCTTCGAGGATCAGCCGAACCTGATGGAGATGACCGAGAAGGCCATCGACATCCTTTCCCGGAACCGGAATGGCTTTTTCCTGATGGTCGAGGGCGCCTGCATCGACAAGCAGCTGCACACGATGGATTGGCAGCGGGCCGTATACGACACCATCGAGTTCGATAAGGCAATCGGCATTGGCAGGAAGTTCGCCGCCGGGCGCGACGACACGCTCATCATCGTCGTCGCCGACCATTCCCATGGCGCCAGCATCACCGGCACCTATCATGAGAAGGACGGCAAGACGGGCCGCGAAGCGGTCCGCACCTACGCCGCCTCCGTGTTCCCGACCTTCGTGGACGAGGACGGCGACGGCTTCCCGGACAACCCGGACGCCGAGGTTACCCTGGCGGTGCAATTCGCCAACCATCCCGATTACAAGGCCGACTACCGCCTGAAGTCCGTTCCCGAATCGCCGGCCGTCATGGACGGCAAGAGGGCGATCGCCAATCCCAACAGCAAGGGCGAGGCCTATCCGGGCAACATCCCCTACAACGAATCGTCCGAGGTCCACAGCGCCGACAGCGTGGTTCTGAACGCCGGCGGCCCGGGCGAGGATTTCTTCCGGGGAGTTCTCGACAACACCGATGTTTTCCACGGCATGGTCAGGGCGTTGGGAATAGACAACGCCGCGAACTAATGGCGCGACACACGCCCGGCGAACTCGCCGGAACGCCGCATGTCCCCTTTCCTTGTCGGGGAAAGGGGACGTTTTTAATGTCCGGCTTGAATTCAACCGGCATCCGACGGCGGTTGAGGGAGGGCGTCTTGAGGACAACGCGCACGATTAAACCGGGATTGGCCGCGGCGATCCTCTGCCTTGTCGCCGGGATTGCTGCGGTTTGGGCCTTGCTGTCCGGCATGGGGACAACGGCGTCGGGCGGCGCGGCGGAGCATCTTCGCTTCGGCGAGATGTACAGCGGCGCGTCGTCCCTGGGAATCCGGCTTTCCGACAAGCTGCGCCGCCTTGAAGGGAAGCGGGTCAGGATGACGGGATTCATGGCTCCGCC
>JAISYD010000002.1 GCA_031270145.1 Planctomycetota bacterium | reverse complement strand
CCGAGCGGGATTTCGCCGCCAAGGGTTGGAAAAGCCACGCCGTGAAAGCCGATCTGCGGGAGCGGCGGGAGGTCCGCGCCTCGTTCGAGCAATGCCTGGAGGCGTTGGGCGGGGATGTGGACATCCTGATCCCGGCGGCCGGGATCCAGCGCCGGCATTTGGCCGAGGATTTCCCGGTGGAGGAGTGGGACGAGGTGCTGGCGATCAATCTGGACGCCGTTTTCATCCACTGCCAGCTCGCCGGGCGGATCATGCTGCGGAAGGGCCGCGGGAAAATCATCAATGTCGCGTCGATGGTGATGCATTTCGGCGGCCAGACCGTCCCCGCCTACACCGCCTCCAAGGCCGGCGTCGCCCAGCTCACCCGCGAGCTGTCGAACGATTGGCTGGGGCGGGGCGTGAACGTCAACGCCATCGCCCCCGGCTATATGCATACCGACATGTGCGACGCCTTGGTCAAGGACCCAATCCGCGGCAAACAGATACTGGACCGCATCCCGGCCGGCCGCTGGGGAAGCCCGGACGACCTGAAGGGAACGGTGGTGTTCCTGGCCTCCAGGGCCAGCGATTATTTGGGCGGCGCCATAATACCGGTCGACGGCGGCTATCTGGTGAAATAGCCCGCCCGCACCAAGCCAAGCCTTTCCGGCGGGAATGCCTTGCAGGGGCAAGGCGGCCGGTTTCGCCATTACCACGTTATGGAGACGCAAAATGTTGAAAAGCATCGGAAAACTGTTGTTCGCCCTGCTCTTGACCCTGTCGCTTTCCGGAGCAGGCCGCCTCCCGGCCGCCGACGCCATTACCCTCAAGTTCGGTTTTGTGGATCCGGCCGGCAGCATGTACGCCCTGGGCGGCTCCAAGGTGGCGGAGGAGGTTGACAGGGCCACCGGCGGCAAAATCAAGATCGAGGTTTACGCCAGCGGCACGCTTGGCAACGAGCGCGACATGTACGAGGGTTGCCAAATCGGCACCATCGACATGTGTTCGGTGGTGAACGTGGTGCTCAGCTCCTTCATCCCGGAATTGAAGATCCTCGACCAGCCCTTCCTCTTCGACAATGTCGAGCAGGCCCACAAGGTCATCGACGGCAAGTTCGGCGAGCTGATTGACCAAAAGGCCCAGACCCAGGGCGTCCATCTGGTCGGCTGGATGGAATCCGGCTTCCGCAACGTCTTCTCCAACCGCCCCATAACCAAGGTAGAGGATTTCAAGGGCTTCAAGATCCGAACCATGGAAAACCAGATGCAGATCGCCACCTTCAACGCCCTGGGCGCCATCGCCACCCCCATGGCCGCCGGCGAGCAGTTCACCGCCCTGCAACAGGGCACCATCGACGGCAACGAGAACGCGGTCGCCAACATGCTGACCAACCGCTATTACGAGGTCATCAAGAACGTGACCTGGACCAACCACCTTTACACCTTCATCGCCATCGGCATGTCGGACAAGGCCTGGAACCGCGTTCCCGCCGATCTGCGGCCCCAATTCCTGGCCGCCGTCAAGAGGGGCATCGACTACCAGCGCCAGCTCCTCCTGGACGGCAACGCCGCGGCGGTCAAGGAATTGACCGAGAAGCGCGGCGTCAAGTTCCATAACATCGACCTGGGCGCGGTGCGCGGCCAGGTGGCCAAGGTCATCGAGGATTTCAGGAAGACCTTGAACCCGGAGATCGTCAAGGTGGTGGAGGAAGCCAAGAAATAAGCCCTTCCCCAGGCGTGCGGGGCCAGGGATGATTCGGCGGGTCGGCGGCTCCGGCGGGTCGGCCGGCCCGTTGGAGCCGCTCCCCGGCCCCGGCTCGCCGAATCCAATTCAACCCTTGTCCGGGAGGTTGTATGAAAGCGATATTGGCATGGTTGCAAAAGCTGGAAAACCTTATCCTGGCCGCGTCCTTCATCGTCATGACCCTGTCGGCCTTCGCCCAGGTGGTGAACCGCAACTTCGTCGGCGCCGGCATCTCCTGGTTCGAGGAGCTGGCCAGGTACTGCATGGTCTACATGGCGCTCTTGGGTACCGAGGTCGGCCTGCGGGACGGCACGCAAATGGCCATCACCGCCGTCATTGACCGCTTCGGGGGGATCCCCCGGGAGGCGGTCCTCATCCTCGGGAAAATGGTGGTCGTCGCCTTTTCGGTCCTGGTGTTCTGGACCTCGTTCAGCCTGCTGGAAAAGCAAGTCAGCTTCGGGCAGCTTTCCCCCGGTCTTGGCGTCCCCATGTACATCCCCTATGCCGCCCTGCCTCTGAGTTTCGGCATCATCGCCGCGGTCCAGGGCGCGACTCTGGTCGTCATGATCGCCGCCCTGTTCGGCGGCAAGGGCGCGAGGGCGCCGGAAGGAGGCGCGGCATGACCGACGTCACCGCCATTGGCGCCGTCCTGTTCGGGGTGTTGGCGCTGCTGCTGGTTTTCGGCGTCCCCATCGCCATGTCGCTCGGCGTTTCGGCCATGACCTGCATGTATCTTATGGATATACCCCTGGCGGCGGCGGCCCAGCGGATATTCACCGCCCTCGACGCCTATTCCATCATGGCCATCCCGTTTTTCGTGCTGGCCGGCAATTTCATGACCAGCGGCGGCATTTCCCGGCGGCTGGTCGAATTCGTCAATTCCATCGTCGGCCGGGTGCGCGGCGGCATGGCTTACGCCACGGTGCTGGCCTGCGCCTTTTTCGCCGCCCTGTCCGGCTCCGCCCCCGCCACGGTCATCGCCATCGGCTCCACCGTCTATCCGGAAATCGTCAAGCTCGGCTATCCCCGGGAACGGAGCGCCGGCCTGCTGGCGGTGGCCGGCGGACTGGGCCCCATCATCCCCCCGAGCATCATCATGGTGGTCTACGGCACCATCACCAACTGTTCCATCTCCAACCTTTTTTCGGCCGGCATCGTGGCCGGGAGCATGATCATCGTCGCCCTGGTGATCGTCAGCGTAATTTATTCCCGCAAGGAAAAATGGCCAAAGGAGGAGGGGAGGATCACCTTTCTGGGGCTGGTCAAATCCACCTTCATGGCCATCCCGGCCCTGTTGTTGCCGGTGATCATCCTGGGCGGCATCTATTCCGGCTACCTCACCCCCACCGAGTCGGCGTCCGTGTCGGTGGTGTACGCCTTCATGGTCGGGGTATTTCTGTACCGGGCCATACCCATGGGCGAGGCGCTTTCCATAGTGCTGAAATCGGCCAAGTCGAGCGCCATG
Organism: Planctomycetota bacterium; assembly: GCA_031270145.1. Classification (GTDB taxonomy): domain Bacteria; phylum Planctomycetota; class SZUA-567; order SZUA-567; family SZUA-567; genus JAJBSZ01. Next base: position 3,091 of record JAISYD010000002.1, on the reverse strand, counting down.
ATCCTTTTCATCATCGCCACCTCCACCGCCTTCTCCTGGGTGTTCACCATGTCCGGCATTTCCCGCGCTCTAGTCAACGCCATCATCGCCCTTGAGATGTCGCCGCTGCTGTTTTCGCTGGCCATAGCCGTCCTTCTCCTGATCTTCGGCACCTTCCTGGAAGGCATCGCCATCTGCGTGCTGTTGGTGCCGGTGCTGTGGCCCATCGCCGACAACATGGGGTTGAACAACGTCCATTTCGGCATGATCGTCTGCATCGCCAACGTCATCGGCACCATGACCCCGCCGGTGGCGGTGAACCTTTTCGCCGCCTCCAGCGTGACGGGGCTGAGGATGGGCGCCATCGCCAAGGGCGAATTGCCGTTTTTCATCGGCTACACCGCCGTGTTCTTCATCGTGGTGATCTTCCCCTGGTTCAGCACCTTTTTCATTTGATCCGCCCGCCGGGGGAATCCCCGAATCCCGGCGCTTTCGGGGATTCCCCGGATAAATGCCTTGCCTTGCCAACGCCCTTCGCCAATAATTGGGGGGGTCGAGATTCCGCCCTTGGCGCAAAAAGGAGCTCCGCGATGGCCGACAACCCCGTTTTCAGCATCAAGCGGCTGGGTAAATGCGCCATTCCCTCGCCCATCGCCGACTGCCTGGGCGTGTCCGCCTTTGTCCCGGACGACAGCCGCGTCCTTTACGACACCTACCTCGACGACGCGGTGGGGCGGCAGTGCCCCCTGGAACAGTTGCCATCCATGGAGCAGGCCGGCCCCAGACAGAAAATCTATTTCGACCCCTCCAAATGCCGGGCCGGCATCGTCACCTGCGGCGGCCTTTGCCCCGGCCTCAACAACGTCATCCGGAGCGTCACCCTGGCGCTCAACTACCAATACGGGGTAAAAAAGGTTTACGGCTTCCAGTACGGCTTCGAGGGCTTCATCCCGAAATACAAGCACGACGTCCTCGCCCTGACCCCCGCCAACGTCGACGCCATCCACGAGCAGGGCGGCACCATCCTCGCGTCCAGCCGGGGCGAGCAATCGCCGGAGGAGATGGTGGACTGCCTGGACCGCATGGACATCAATCTCCTCTTCGTCATCGGGGGCGACGGCACCATGCGCGGCGGCCAGGCCATAGCCGCCGAGGTGGCGAGGCGGGAATTGAACATCGCGGTCGTGGGGGTCCCCAAGACCATCGACAACGACATCAGCTTCACCGACGTCTCCTTCGGCTTCCAGACCGCCTGTTCGGTGGCGATCCAATCGCTGCGCTCGGCCCATGTCGAAGCCAAGGGCGCCCCGAACGGCGTCGGCCTGGTCAAGCTCATGGGCCGGCACTCCGGCTTCATCGCCTGCGCCGCCACCCTGGCCCTGCCGGACGTCAACTTCGTGATCATCCCGGAAATCCCCTTCGAGTTGGAGGGGCCGAACGGCTTTTTCGAGCAGTTGCGCCGCCGCCTGGAGAGCCGCGGCCACGCGGTGATCGTGGTGGCGGAGGGGGCGGGGCAGGATCTGATCAGTTCCTCCGGCCTGACCCGGGTGGCGCGGAAGACCGACGCCTCCGGCAACGTCAAGCTGAAGGACATCGGAACCTTCCTCCGCGACGCGATAGAGGACTGGTTCCGGGAGCGGCCGTTCCCCATCAACCTCAAGTACATCGATCCCAGCTATCTGATCCGCTCGGTGCCGGCCAATTCGGTGGACAGCGTCTTCTGCGGCGAGTTGGCGCGCCACGCCGTTCATGCCGCCATGTCCGGGCGCACCGACATGCTGATCGGCAACTGGAAGCGCGCCTTCGTCCACGTCCCCATCGAAACCGCCATCTCGGCGCGGAAAAAGGTGGACCCCCAGGGATCGATTTGGCGCAGCGTTATCGAGACCACCGGCCAACCCAGCCTGGTCAATTCCTGACCGGTTCGCCGTCCCGGCCCCGGCTTGCCGCCGGCGGGACGGCGGATCCAATTCACGTCCGGGGCGTAGCGCAGCCTGGCCAGCGCGCCTGCTTTGGGAGCAGGAAGTCGGCGGTTCAAATCCGCCCGCCCCGACCAATCCATCGGCCAAGGAACTCCGCGGGGGTGGGCGGCCCGGCGAATGTCCGCCGCGTCCGGGCTAGGCCTGCAGGTTCAACCCGCCCGACCCGGCTTGCCCGACCGGGGCGTAGGCGCCGGCGGCGGCGGAAACGGTCTTTTCGCTGTAGCTCAGGTTGATGGACAGATTCCATCGCTCCAGGGAGGCGTAAAGGCCCTCCGCCTCCTTTTCCTTGCTCAAGCCGTTCTTGACGAAGTCGTCAAGACCCTTGAAGGTCCGCTCGTGGGTTTTGTCGATGTCGTCCTGAACCGCCTTCGGCGTCTTGCCGAGGACGCCCATGGCCTGGTCGAAGCCCTTCTGGATGGCGGCGCGCATGGTTTCGGCGAACTCGCTCCTGGCCTCCTCGGTGTCGCCGCCGGCCTTGAAGGCGGCGGAATTGGGGAAAAAAGCGGTGGCGAAATCGACGATGCGCCCGGCGGTCTTCTCGGGCGAGAAGTAATCCTCCATTTGGGCCAGGAAATCCTTGGGCGTCGCGGCCGGCTGGCTGGAGGCGGCGCCATTCAAGGTCTCGATCAGCGAGGCGAAATCGGTCGACTGGCCAATGAGGTCGGCCATGGCCTGGCCGCCGCCGTTGCCGGCCGAAGCCTTGATATAGCTTAGATCCAGCTTGAAGTTCAGGGAGGTTTCCTTGTATTCGTAGCCGCCGGCGGCATTGGCGATATACTGCACGGACGAGTAGTTCAACTCATACTGGGCGCTGACGCTTCCCAGGCCGCCCTTGTCCATCAGCTTGAAGGCGTCCATGAGACCGGTCTTGAATTCATCGAAAAGCGGCATGTCGTTCAGAAATCCGGACAGGCCGCTCGAGGCGGCCAAACTGTCGGCCATCTCGGGCGAAAGGACGCTGGTGGCGGCGTTGGCGGAGGAGCGGGCGGGATATTTCGCCTCCTCCTCCGAGTTGATTTTGTCGAGGATGGTCTTCAGCTCCTTTTGCCGGCGTTCCTCCGGGGTCGGCTCCCCGGCCTCGGTTTCGCTCTCGGCCTTGGTTTGGCGGTTCTTCCGGTAGCCGGCGCCCG
>JAISYD010000352.1 GCA_031270145.1 Planctomycetota bacterium | reverse complement strand
ATATCAGACAACGACACTTCCGGCACTTCAAGACGACGACGACCCATATATGGCCTCCTGGAAAAAGAATGAGACCATTATCAACTTTTATCGGACGGAATCAAAGGAAATCGGTATTAGTTTTAAAAAGCACTTGAGGGGTCCTTTTGAAATAAAATATCTCGACCATTATATAAACCCGCCGCAATCATTTCACGGCCGGCCGCTTGATTGCGCAGCAAGCGGCGCCCGCCCGCCAATCCGCTTGGCCTCAGGCAGGTCCGCATAGGTCCACGGCCGTGCAGGCATAGATCAATGCCGCTTGCGGCAATTGCCTTGTCTCAACCCTTTCGTCGACGGCGTGGGCGCAGGAGATGTCGCCGGGCCCCAGAACCAGACTGGGGATGCCGGCCAATCCCTTGAGAAGCCCGGCGTCGGTCCAAAAGGGAACTCCTGTCGGCTTGGCCTCGATTCCCAAAACCTCCCCGAGGCTGTTGCCGACCGCCCGGAAAAGAGGGGTGTCGCTGGCCAAATCCATTGGCGGCCTGGGCAGGGGGATGTATTCGACGATTGCCGCCGTTCCCGGCGATTCCGCCGCCGCTTCCGCCGCCAGTTTTCTGACCGTCGCTTCAACTTCCGCGAATGCCTGCAGGGGGGACCAGCGGATATCCAGATAGAGGTCGCACCTGTCCGGCACGACGCCGGCGAAGCTGGAACTCCTTCCCTCGAGATAAGGTGAATTGGTTTCGGCGCAACCTTTGATCAAGCCCGCGTTGACGGTGGGCCTTCCGGCCAGCGGATGCCGTATCCGGGCATAGTCGGCGGCGAGCCCTTCGCCGATTTTCAAGGCGAAGCGGCTGGCGGCGTATATGGCGTTGGCGCCGTTTTCCGGCTTGCTCGAATGGCTTGCCTTGCCGATGAATGACGCCTTCCAATAGTCGATGCCGTTATGGGCCGTCACCGGTTCAAGCCGGGTCGGTTCGCCGACGATGGCGAAGTCCGTCCGGGGACCGTTCCTAATCACATGCCGGGTGCCTTCGCTCCCGGCCGAATCCTCGTCGATTACGCCGGTGAAATGCAAATCCCCCTTGAGCCTGGCGCCGATTCTCTTCAGCATTATGAGGGCATAGGCCATGGCGCCTAGCCCCCCTTTCATGTCCGCCGTGCCGCGCCCGTACATGAAGCCGTTCCTGATCTCGGCGGCGAATGGATTTTCCATGCCGGCGACGGGTACGGTGTCGGTGTGGCCGTTCAGGGCCAGCGAGGCTCCCCCCCCCTCTCCCGGCAAGGTCGCTATCACATTGGGGCGATTCGGCAGGGCTTCCTGGAGCCGAACCTCGATCTTCTCTTTCCGGAATACCTCTTCGAGATGCCTGGCCAGGGGAAGTTCGCGTTCGGGAAGCGCCCAGTGGCTGGGGATGCGGACCAAATCCCGTACCAATTCGACGACCTCCTCCTCGTTCAGGGCTTGAAACAAGCGATCCTTGACGTTCATGGCCGAGGCTCCCTTGGCGAAGCGACGCGCTTGAATCGTTCGAATGCCGCCGCGCCGGCCACGGTCGGCGCCGAATATCCGTTCATCCCGGCAGGCGGTAGTTGAAGGAGGAGCCGGGACCCAGGGGCAAGTCGAAGGCATACCAGACGATCAACAAGACGATATAAACCAGGAAGAAGGTTATGGTGTAAAGCAGGAGATTGGCTATAAGCGTGCCCATGCCGATGTCCTTCTTGTACCGCTGGGCATAGCCGAAAAGAACCGCGAAATAAGGCATCATCGGGGTCACCGCGTTGCTGGCCGAGTCGCCTATCCGGTAGGCGAGGTAGGCGGCTACCGGATGGATGTCCATGAACATGTAGAGGGGGACGAATACAGGCGCCACGAAGCCCAGCTTGCCGGCGTGGCTGGTCATGAAGAGGTTGAGGAACATGATGAACAAGGCGGTGCAAATCATCAGAATCAGCGGGGTGGCCCCCATGGATCTGAGCAGATCCGCCCCTTGGATGGCGCAGATGATCCCGAGGTTCGTCCAGGAGAAAAAGGAAATCAACTGGCCGACGAACACCGAAACCAGGATGTAGCCCGCCAGCCCCTGGTATCCTTTCACCACCATGTTTATCGGATCGCGGTGGCTTTTGATGCGGCCGATGCTGATGCCGTAGGCGAGGCCGGGTACGAGAAACATCAGGCTGACGATCACTAGGGTCGAGGACATGAAGGGGGAACTGATGAAGGCGCCGTTTTCACCGCGCAGCAATCCGTTTTCCGGAACGACGGCGACGAGAACGATCAACGCAAAAATGGCGAAGGCGATGCCTGCCTTGCCAAGTGCCCGGTTTTCCTCGGCCGATACGGCGCTGTTGACATTGCCGATTACCCCGGCGATGTCCTCGGGCGCTTGATAGGCGCCAAGCCGGGGGACGACAATGCGCTCGGTGACGAAATAGGCGGACAGCGGCAGCAGGAAGGAACTGGCCAGGGTATAGTAGTAATTGCTGGTGAGCGATATGTCCATGGCGGGGTCCACCGTTTTCGCGACGGCCTGGACCGAACCGAATCCGACGACTTCGACAATGCCGATGAAAATGCTCGAGGCGAAGCCCGCCGCCACCGAACCATAGGCGCAAATCAATCCGGCCAACGGATTGCGCCCGGTGGCGTAAAAGAGCATGGCGGCAAGGGGTGGCAGAATCATGAAGCCCGCGTCGGAAGCGACGGAGGAGTTGACGCCGATGAAAACGACCGCCAAGGTCAGGAATCCCTTGGGCAGGTTGATGAGGAAGCGCCGAAGAAAGGCCGAAGCCAGCCCTGACAGTTCCATGACTCCCAGGCCTATGAGAATCACCAATTGATCGGTCAGGGGAGTGAACCCCCTGATATTGGTGCCGAAACTGGTCAGGATTTTGGCTATGCCGTCCCGGCTGATCAAGTTATAGGTGGCGATTACCTGCTTGTTGACGGGATGTACGGCCGACCAGCCCAAAAGCGAACCCAGCAACGACAGCAGCATTATGCCCGCGCAGACGATTATGAACAGGAGAACTGGATCGGGCAGTTTGTTTCCAACCCTCTCGACCCAGCCGAGAACGCCTTTTTCCGCCCGAACCAGGGGCAGGGAATTGTCGCTGGACATTTCAGTATCCTCCCATGAAAACGCCTGGCCGCCTCAATCGATTTCCGCCACTGCGTCAATTTCGACCAGGAAGCCAGACAGGCCGCTTTGCACGGTGGTGCGAACCGGATAGGGCTCGCTGAAGAATTCCTTGTACGCCTCGTTAAATTCCGGAAAGTCCGACAAATCCGCGAGATGTACGGTCACCTTCGCCACCTCGTCCATCCTGCCGCCGCCCGCTTCGACGATGGCCTTGACGTTTTGCAACGCCTGGCGGGTTTGGGCGCCAATCCCTTCAGGTAGGGTGCCGGTGACCGGCTGCCTTGGCGTCTGGCCGGCCACATAAATCGTCTTTCCGGTCAATAGGCCTTGCGAGTAGGGCCCTCCGGGCGGCGGCGCCTTGCTGGTTCGAATCTCCTTTTTCATTTCCCCCTCCTTTTTCTCTCTCGCCCGCCGCCCGTCTCCGGACCGGCCGGGGGAGAATCATGACTTTTTTCCAGATAGGAATACAGCGTATATTTGGATATTTTCAACTGCTTGCAAATGCGGCTGCCGGCCTTGGAAACCAAAAAGGCGCCTCTTGCGTCCAAATAGGCGATGGCGCGTATTTTGTCCTCCCTGGTCATCATCGACGCCGGCTTGTCGACCATGGCGAGGGCGTCCCGGATCAGCGCGTCTAGCAACTGGCCGACGTTGGCGGCGAAAATCTCTTTGCTTTTTGGGTCTGCCGGGGCGTCCCCGCCGGCGTCCGGATTGAAGAATTCCTTCAACATCCGGTTGGCCATGATGATGTTCGACACGTCCAGATTGATGCAAATCGAACCTATAACCCCGCCCTTGGAATCCTTCATATAAATGGTGCTGGACTTCAATATCTTTCCGTCCGGGGTATGGGTGATGTAGCCGAAGCGATCACCTTTGTCCACCGTTCCCCGCAGGACTTCCAGCCCAAGATTGCTGCCGCAATCGCCCACCTTGCGGTTGGTCACGTGGCCGTTCTCGATAAAGGCTATGGTATGATCGTATTTTCCGGTCAGATCGTGCACAACCACCTCGCAGTTGGAACCGAATTGGCCGGCAATCAGCCTGATTAAGGCCTCAAAAAGGTCTTTTTCATCCCAAATGCTCTTCATGACGCCGTTCTTCCCGCCGGAACGTTCTCCCCCGGCCTGACGGTCCGCAAATTCCCGGGTCTGCACTATATTGCAAAGACAATATTTTAGCAATAAAATTTTTAGCAATAAAAACTTTTATTTTTGGCTTGCCCGGACAGCTGGCTTCTCGTCACGGTACGCGACGAGAAGTACGCCCGGAGAAAGCCGGGATCATTACGCCCCCCTGAAAATCACGGGGATTTTCGTTTCAACGGATGTTTCACTATTGTCCAGGTCGTTTTCGGAAAATCCCTCTTCCAGACCCACCGTTTACGCCAAGGCATGCAGGTCGTGCAATCCGACCGCGCCGAGCCTGGAACCCTGGTCAATAACCCTGGTCAGTATCTGCCACAAGGCCAGCTGGGCTTGTCCGCCACCGCTCAACGCCTTGACAATGCCCAGTTCTTCCGCCGCCCGTCTCGCCACCCATGCCGCGCCGATGGACTTGCCCTGGCGCTGGAGGAAGTCCGCGCTAGCGCCAAAGGAACCATGTTTTGCCATCCGATTCAACTCCGGAATATGCTTCAGAGCGTATTCGAGAGCATTAATACAGATTTCAGTGGAATTAGTATCAGCAACCCACGACATGGACGGTCTTGCCGCCCGCCAGCTTCTCCGTGGACCAGGCGATCTTCTTCGACCAGGGCTTCTTCGGGCCGCGATCAAAAATGAGCAGCCACCCTTCCTTCGCTCCAAAGGCGTCCATATACTCGGCCGTCTGCTCCAGCCCCCTCTTTCTGGCTCCGCGGCCGGCCAGCTTCAATTCCACCGGATAGGATTCGCCCGCATACTGGACGCAAACGTCCACCCGCCCCCGGCCCACCGCCATCTCCCGCGCAATACTCGCCCCGCCGTTCACCACCCGCTGAAGGAAAGCCTGGAGAATAAGCTGCGGCGCCGCCTCTTTGTACTCGTAGCCCTC
>JAISYD010000335.1 GCA_031270145.1 Planctomycetota bacterium | reverse complement strand
TCCAGCCGAAGGCGGCCAGGCTGGGCGACTTCATGCCTTCGCGCGGCGCCTTGAAATAGGCGAAACGGAAATCCTGGTAGGCGTGGGTGACGATAAACAGCAGTTCCTCCCGCCTCCAGGACGGTTGATCCCCCGGCTTGGATTTCCCGGTCACCAATTTCCCCAACATGCGCCGGAGAATTCCGGCCAGGCCGCGCTCCCGGCGGAACAGCCCGTCCTCGCGCATCTCGACAATAAAGACGCCCCAAGGCTGGTTTGGGGTCAAATTCGGCAATTGCCTGACGTTGGCGGCAAGTTCCCGCGCATCCCCATTCAGGCCCAACTCATCCGGAGTCCAGGCGTAGGCGAATTCGTCCAGGGGAAGATCCGGGAGAGGCCAGCGCAAAATTTCCCCGAGCAGCCTTCGGCAAAAGGCGTCCGCGTCCAGCACTTCGCGCTTTTTAAGCAACTCGAATAGCCGATTGGGCAGTTCGGCGCTCACGGCAGAACCTCCATCCAGGCGATTAAGGCGGGTTGCGACTCAACGGGGGCTTGCAGACTTTTCAAATAAGTGTTACGGATATGCGCCTCGATTTTCTTCCGCGCCGCCTTGACCTCGGCCGGCGGCAGCTTCCCCCCCAGGCGCGGATCGCCCGGCCGGGAGCGGATGCGCTCCGCGATGTCCGGAGCGCTTTCAACCGGCTCCGCGGCGGCATCGGCCAGCCAATACCAGCGGGTTTCGCCGTTTTCCAGGCTCCAGACCCCGGCATCGGCGCCGGGAAGGGCATAGCAGAAAAACAGGCCGCCCTCCCGATCCGGGTTTTTGGCCTTGCCGCTCCACAGGCCGGCCGGGAGCCGATCCAGACGATCCAGGAGAGCCGGATCATCCTTCAACAGGGCTTCATATTCCAGGCGCAGTTTTTCCAGCGGCGTCACCTCGCCCTCGCAAAGCGCCGTGAAATTCCTGACCGTTTCGTAATCGTCCGCGGGAGTAAGGAGCTTTCCGCCCTCAATCCCGAAAATCCTGGAAATGCGCAAGGTCTTTTTCGCCACCGTACGGTAAAGGCCAAGCAGCCGATCCAACTCGTCGGGGGGGAGGAAATTCCAATAGACCACCTTGCCCCGACAGCCGGCCTCCTCCGGACGCTCCCGGATCAGCTCCGTCTCGATCTCCGGGTTCAGGCGGCGGTCGACCCGGCCAATGCGCTGCATCAGCCGCACCGGATTCCAATGCAGGTCGTAATTGATCAGCAAGCCGCAATCCTGGAGGTTGAGCCCTTCCGAAAGGACATCGGTGGAAATCAGGATGTTTATCTCCCGCCCGCCGGCGGTCGCCAGCGCTTTGCCGTCCAAGCCGTTGTAATGGGGGGAGAAGCGTTTCACCACGTCGGCGCGGTTCTTCCCGGACGAGCTGTGCAGCTCCTCCACCCCAGCCAGGCCGGCGGCCTTCAATTGGCCCTCCAGATAACAGGTGGTGTCCTTGAATTCGGAAAAGATCAGGAACTTGCGCCCCTTGACCTCCGGACGCCGCAAAAGGCGCAGCAGCTGTTCGCACTTGTCGTCCCGAATTTCAGTTTCCGGTTCGGCAAGGCTGATGAATTTGACCAATTCGTCCATGTCCAGGCGGATGTCGTCAAGCATGGCGTCCAACTCATATTTGGCGGGATCCAGGCGCCAAGGCAGATCCTCCAGCTCGGGTTCGGACACGTCCTCCTCGGGATCGGCATCCTCGGCGGCGATTTCCGCCGTTTTGGGGATCACGTCGCCATGCTGTTTTTTCCAGCGCTCCAGCCATTTACGGTCGGCGGCGGCGGCCGAATTGGCCTCGACCCAGGCCAGCAGCTTGGCCAGGAGGCGGCGGCAGGAATTGGCGAAAGCGGGGATGGAACTCTCGAAACGCTTGAGGAACTGGATGCGGATCAAGCTGACCACCTGGCGCTGCCGTCCCTGTTCCAGATCGCTTTTCTCTTTCGCCTTTTTCAGGTAGTCGTCCGGGCGGTACAGCGGCAAGGCGAACAGGGGCGCGTCCTTTTGGAACGCCTCTTCCAGCGCCGCCAACAATTTGCCGTGGGTTTGGCCCAGGGAATAGGGCGCCACCCGCGGCTCCTTGGCGCCCGGGAAAAGCGCTCCGGCCTCGGACTTGACATAGGCCCGGCTGCGCTGGACCACCAACTCCCGCAACAGCCGGTCGGAATTGAACAAGTAATTGGCGTTGGCGATATCGGGGCCGATTGGCGTCCCGTCAAGGCGGGGTTCTCCGGGTTGCCCCTTGGCGGAGCTTTTTTCCTGCCGCTTTTCCATATCGCGGAAGTGGCTCCGCAGCGAATGGAAGCCCAAATCCCTGAAATAATCCTCCTTGCCGCCGGTGAAAAGCTCGATCAGGTGGCGGAGATCGTTCAGGCTGTTGTTGACGGGAGTGGCGGTGAGAAGGAAAACTTTTTTGCCCCGGCAAACGTCGGCCATGCGCCAATAGCGGGATTGGCTGTCCCAGCCCTCCCCCTTGATGCCGGTGTTCCGGAAATTATGCGCCTCGTCGATAATCACCGCCTCGGCGCGCTGGACGGCGTCGCGCATGTCCTGGCGGCAGGCATCCCGGCTCAGGTCGGTATGGCTGAAACACTCAAGCGATCCGGTCTTGAACTTACCGTTGAGCGCCGGGAGGCGTTTCTCCAACTCCGGCCTCCAGACCGATTCCAGGGCCGACTTGGGGGCGAAAAGCGCCACCCTCCGCCGTTCGTGCTCGACCAACCGCTCGATCAGCATCAGCCCGACAAAGGTTTTGCCCAGGCCCACCCCGTCGCAGAGCAGCGCGCCCCGGCGGCGGTTGGCCTTGGCCATCAGATCGTGATAGCCGTCCCGCTGGTAGCGGGCGAGCACGGGATATATTTTCGAGGCGGTTTTTTCCCAAGCGTCCAGGCTGAGGCTCCGCCAGCCGAAAAGCGCGTGGAGCGAGCGGGCATAAACGTCAAAGGGCGGGTGGAGTTCCATATGCCGCTCAATCACCTTCAACAAGCCCGGCGTGACGTCCTTCGCCTCGTTCCAGCGTTCCTCATACCATTCCCGCAAAACCGCGACCGGCGGGCCTTCGATCTTGACGTTCAATTCGATGTTCCGGCTAAGGCCAGCCACGGTCATGTTGGAGGAGCCGACCAGAGCCTGGGAGCCGACGACCTCCAGGCGGCCATGGGTGATGTAGCATTTGGCGTGGAATTTTTTCCCGCCGTACACCCGGCAAAGGATTTTCCCGTCCTTCAAGGCCTGGACAACCGCCTTTCCCCCATCGAGAAGCATGTTGTCGCGCTTTTCCCGCTCCAGGCTGGAGTCCAGTTCCCTTTCCACCCGATTAAACACTTCGGCGAAGCTGGAATTCACCTCGCTTCCCATCAAGACGCGTATGGCGTCGATTTTTTGCCACCGCCCGTCCATAGCCAGCAGGGAGCCGATATCGAAATAGCCGGTGGCCACATCCAGAGCCTTGGCTATTTCGCACCATTCGCACAGATAGCGCAAGGCGCTCCAGTCGGGCTCGCGGTTGTCGACGATGAAAAGCTCGCCCCCGGTTTCGCTGCTTTGCTTAGGCATGGCGTTCCCCGCTTCCCCTTCGCTTGTTCTCCGTTAACCCTATATAAATATTGTACCATGAATTACAAGATCGGTCAAGACGAAGTAAATATTCGCCGCCTCTTCCCCCCAATGGGGTATTCCATAGAATCGCTTGGCGGCGGCGAAGCAAACGGCCTGGCCCGGAAAGCCCTGTTGCGCCGCCGCGGCGAACCTGTTATACTGCGTTTCGGCGCACGACGCTTAACGCCGCCGCGACAACCGCGGGCGGAATCGGATTTTTACAGGAAAGGAATTTCCCATGCGGACATCCATACTGGCAATCCTGCTTGCCGCCGGGCTGGCGACGGCCGTCCGGGCCGGAGACATCCCCAACCGCCTGCCCGAAGCCAAGGTCGGGGAATGGCTGCTGTTCCAGGACGTTTCGGGCGCGCGGGCGGGCGAGCAGACCCGCTTCTCGGTGGTCGATATCCAGGGCGAGGGCGACGACAAGACGCTGACGATGCGCATGGAGAAGTTCGGCCCGGACGGGACGGAAGAGGAAAGCAGGGACATCGAAATCAAGCTGGATCGCTTCGCCTCGCGCATGGCGGCCCTGGAGGACAAGGCCAAGCAAATCAGCCGCGAGCGCCTGACGGTGAAGGACAAGGAGTTCCAGGTGGTGGCGATCGCCTGGGACGACGACGACCCCGAGCGCGAGATACGGCTGTGGATTTCCCCGGAACTGCCGATCGGCGGGCTGGTGAAGTCCTGGAGTTCGGATCCGGAGTTCCCGGCCGCCGAGTTGGTCGATTACGGCTTCCAGCCCTGAACCCATGTACGAGGAATATTGGAGGCTGGCCGACAAGCCCTTCCGCAACACCCCGGATCCGCACTATCTTTTCTTCTCCCGGCAGTATGAGGAGGCCCTGGCGCGGGCCCTCTACGTGGTGACCGAGGGCCAGGGCGCCATGCTGCTGACCGGCGATTGCGGCTGCGGCAAAACCCTGCTCACCCGGGTGATGCTGGACGAGTTGGATCCGGCCCGCTTCGAGGCGGCGCTGGTGGCCTATCCGAACCTCCAGCCGACCGAGCTGTTGGGGGAAATCCTGGGTCAATTCGGTTTCCGGAACATCTCCGGCTGGTCCAAGGTCCGCATGCTGGACACGCTGGGGGAATTTCTCCGCCACACCAGCCGACGGGGCGCCTCCACCCTGGTAATCGTGGACGAGGGCCAGACCATACACAGCGGCGAGACGCTGGAGGAAGTGCGCCTCCTCCTCAATTTCCAGCGGGATCGGAGCTTTTCCCTCAGCCTGGTGCTGGTGGGCCAGCCGGAATTGCGGGAGCGGGTGGCGGCGTTGCCGCAGTTCGCCCAGCGCCTGGCCTTCCAATGCCACCTGTCCGGACTATCCCCGGACGAGTCGCGGGACTACCTCCGCCACCGCCTGGCGGTGGCCGGCGGCTCGGAAGGCATCTTCACCCGCGGGGCCGAGGACGTGATTATCGAAAACGCGGCCGGCGTGCCGCGGCGGCTGAATTACCTGGCCGACTTTTCCCTCCTCGCCGGCTTCGGGAAATCCGCCCCCCTGGTCGACGCCGAGGCGGCGCGGGAGGCGGCGGACGACCTCGGCTGGTAGGGCGCTGGACACGATGTTTTTATTTGGCGTTTTCGCCGTATTCGGCGTATCATGCCTTGATTCATGCCGCTTCGCCATGCTAGGGCGGAGGGATTTTTAATTGGAAGCGGAGGGAAGACAAATGACGGAAACGCTCAAGTACTACGTGAACAACAAGTATGTCGAGTCCAAGACCAAGAAATTCTACGACGTTTACAACCCGTCCACCGGCGAACTCCAGGCCAAATGTCCGCGCTGCACCTCGGACGAGGTCAAGGCCGCCATCGAAGCCGCTTACAAAGCCTACCACGGCTGGGCCGCCACCCCGCCCATCAAGAGAACCCAAGTGCTCTTCAGGATGCGCGACCTGCTGGAAAAGCATATGGACGAGCTGACCTTGCTCTGCGCCAGGGAACACGGCAAGAACTGGGTCGAGTCCCAAGGCGACATCCTCAAGGTCAAGGAAGCCACCGAGCACGCCTCCGGCATCTGCAACCTGATGCTGGGCGAATCCCTCATGGATGCGTCAAAAGGTTATGACACCACACTTTACCGCGAGCCACTCGGGGTTTTCGCCGGCATCTCCCCCTTCAACTTCCCGGCCATGATCCCGCTGGGCTGGATGGCCCCGCTCTGCATCGCCTGCGGCAACACCATGGTCCTGAAGGTGGCCGGCGCCACCCCCATGACCTCGCTCAGGGCCATCGACCTCTACCGCGAGGCCGGTTTGCCGGAAGGGGTTTTGAACATCGTATCCTGCGACCGCGAAGTCATCCCCGAGCTTATCGGCAACCCGCTGGTCAAAGGCGTGTCCTTCGTGGGCTCCACCGAGGTGGGCGCCAAAATCTACGCCCAGGCCGCCGCCGCCGGCAAGCGGGTCCAGTGCCTGACCGAGGCCAAGAACCACGCCCTGGTCATGGCCGACGCCCCCATCGACCGCACCGCCGCCGGCATCATCAACGCCACCTACGGCTGCGCCGGCGAGCGCTGCATGGCCCTGCCGGTGGTGATGGCGGAGGAGGCCATCGCCGACAAGCTGGTGGCCAAGCTGCTGGAACTCGCCAAGAAGATGAAGGTGGGGCCGGCCTACGAGAAGGACACCCAGTTGGGCCCGGTCTATTCGGCCGAGCACAAGAAGGCGGTGTGCGACTGGATAGCCAAGGGCGTGGCGGAAGGGGCCAAGCTGGTGCTGGACGGCCGCGACTATGTGGTCAAGGGCTTCGAGAAGGGTTTCTACGTCGGCCCCACCATCCTCGATCACGTCACCCCGGAAATGACGGTGGGGCAGCGGGAGATCTTCGGCCCGGTGCTCTGCGTCAAGCGCTGCAAGTCCTTCAACGAGGGCCTGAAGCTGATGAACGACAACCCCTTCGCCAACGGCTCGGTCATCTACACCCAGAACGGCTTCTACGCCCGCGAGTTCGTCCGCCACACCCACGGCGGCATGGTCGGCGTGAACGTCGGCATCCCGGTTCCGGTCGGCTTTTTCCCCTTCGCCGGGCACAAGCAGTCGTTCTTCGGCGACCTGCACTGCCTCGGCAAGGACGGCGTCCGCTTCTACACCGAATCCAAGTGCGTCACCACCCACTGGTTCGACGAGGAGGAAATGAAGTCGACCAAGGTGTCCACCTGGGACGGCACCATCTGATTTAGCCGCCGGAGAAGCACGCGGCCGGCCAGGCAATCGAGGCGCCGTGGCGGATGCAACCGTCATGGCGCCTTTTGCCGGCCGGCCGCGGCGGCGGACCTGAGGATTCCCCAAAGCCATGCGAACCGAAATACACCTGCCGCCGGACGTGGAGCGCCAGCGCCTGCTTTTCGGCCCGAACGACGGGCATTTCCGCCTGCTTAAGGCGGAACTGGGCGTGAACTTGGTGGCCCGGAAGGGCCGACTCCTCATCGACGGGGACGAGCCGGCGGTGGGCCGGGCCCTGAACGTCATCGAGCGGATGCTGGAGGCCATCGACAAGGGGCAGGCCTACGTCGCCGAGGAGTTGTCCACGCTCATGGAGGCCAGGGGCGAGGAAGCGGAGAGATGCCGCGTTCCGGGAGTGATTTTCACCGACCGCCTCCGCATCGTCGCCCGCTCCCCGAACCAGGCTGAATACATCCGCCGCATCCGCAACCACAGCCTGGTCTTCGGCCTGGGGCCGGCCGGCTCGGGCAAGACCTATCTCGCGGTGGCCTGCGCCGCCGAGGCGCTCCGCTACGGCGAGGTCAAGCGCGTGGTGCTCACCCGTCCGGCCGTGGAGGCGGGCGAGCACCTGGGCTTCCTGCCGGGCGATTTGCGGGAAAAGGTCGACCCCTACCTCAAGCCGATTTACGACGCCCTGGACGACATGATCTCCCGGCGGCAACTGGCCAATTTTACCGAAACCGGCATCCTCGAGGTGGCGCCCCTCGCCTATATGCGCGGCCGCACCCTGGCCCGCTCCTTCGTCATCCTGGACGAGGCCCAGAACACCACCCCCGGCCAAATGCGGATGCTCCTGACCCGCCTGGGGGAACAATCGCGCTGCGTGGTCACCGGCGACCTCACCCAGGTCGATTTGGCGGCCAGCCCCCAGGGCTCCGGGCTGGTCCACGCCGTCGGCATCCTGGACGGCATCCCGGACATCGGGATCATGCGCCTGACCGGGGAGGACATCGTCCGCCACCCCCTGGTCAAACGGATCGTCGCCGCCTATGACCAGGGCGACAGAAAAGCGGCGGACAGGTAAAGAAAGGATGGGGACAAACATGCGCCACACCAAGATCGTCGCCACCATCGGCCCGGCCAGCGACAGCCTGGAAACCCTGACCAGCCTGATCCAGGCCGGCGTCAATGTCTTCCGCCTCAATTTCTCGCACGGCGGGCACAATTCGCACCGGCGGACGGTGGAGCACATCCGCCAGGCCGCAAAGGGGCTGGATCGGAACGTCGCCATCCTCCAGGATCTTTGCGGTCCCAAGGTCAGGGTGGGGCGCAT
Organism: Planctomycetota bacterium; assembly: GCA_031270145.1. Lineage (GTDB taxonomy): Bacteria > Planctomycetota > SZUA-567 > SZUA-567 > SZUA-567 > JAJBSZ01. Next base: position 2,027 of record JAISYD010000335.1, on the reverse strand, counting down.
GCGGGACGGCGGGGTGGAATTGGCCGCCGGACAGGAAACCCTCATCGTCACCCACGAGATTGAGGGGACGCCGGAGCAATTCCAGACCCAATACGAGGCGCTGCCGGGCGACGTCAAGCCCGGCAACCGGATACTGCTCGACGACGGCAAGCTCGAACTGGCGGCGCTGGAGACGGACGGCAAGGCGAAAATCCGGGCCCGGGTCGTCCGGGGCGGCCTGCTCAAGGATCACAAGGGCATGAACCTGCCGGGGGTGGAGGTGTCCTGCCCCTCGGTGACGCCCAAGGATATCGACGATCTGCGCCTCGGCATCTCCCTCAAGGTCGATTTTGTCGCCCTGTCCTTCATCCGGCGGCCGGAGGATCTCCGGCCGGTGCGGCAAATCCTGTCCTACGCCGGCTCGGCGGCCAGGGTGATCGCCAAGATTGAAAAACCCGAGGCGATCGACCGGATAGATGAAATCGTCAAAAGCGCCGACGGCATCATGGTGGCCCGGGGGGATTTAGGCATCGAAATGCCGATCCAGCGCGTCCCCATGCTCCAGAAGCACCTGATCCGTCTGGCGAACTCGCAGGACCGCTACGTCATCACCGCCACCCAGATGCTCGAATCCATGACCAGCAACAGCATACCCACTCGGGCCGAGGTGTCGGATGTGGCGAACGCCATCGTCGATGGCTCGGACGCGGTCATGCTTTCCGGGGAAACCGCCGCCGGCTTCGATCCGGTGGGGGCGGTGCGGATGATGTCGTCAATCGCCGAGGTGACGGAGGAGTACCTGGAGTCGCATCCGCCGAAATGGGACTGGACATCGGACATTTCCTCAGAAAATCCCCTGCAGGACGCCCTGGGTCGGGCCACCCTCCGCCTGTCGAAGGATCTGCGGATCAAGGTCATAGGCGTCTCCACCCGCACCGGCGGCACCGCCCTGTTCCTCTCCAAGGCCAGGCCCTTCGCCCCCATCGTCGCCTTCACCCCCGACGCCGACTCGGCCCGGCGGCTCCATCTCTACTGGGGCGTGATTCCGATCCACGCGCCGGAGATCCAGGATCAGCGAGCCTTCTCGGCCGCCGCTTGCCGGTATTTTTTGCAGTTGGGGCTGGCCAAGCCTGGCGACCGGGCCATCCTGGTCAGCGGCGGCAGCTTCGCCACGGTGGGCGGGGCCGACAACCTGATGCTGGTGAACATCAATAAAGAATGACCAGCACGGTCATATTCTGGAACAGATCAAGATCCTTTAGCATGTTCGGCGTCATGGGATCGAAAGAGGCGGCCTCCCGAACCGTACTCTCGGCCAGAATCCGTTCCAATTCAAGGCTGCCGTCGGCGGGGAAAACCGTGGTCTGATAAGTGAGGACGCCATCCGGTCCCACCCCGAAGCGTATCTTGATTTGCCCCCTGGCATAATCTAAAGGCTTCAGGATCATCTGCCGAAGCAGCGACGCCTGCAATTGCCGCTCCATTTTCCCCATGTATTCGCCATAGCGATGCTTCAGCAGATTCATGATCGGGTCGCCGTTGTTCAGCAGGTTCACTCCGCTGTACCGATTCCGCCTGGGCGGCGCCCCGCCAGCCGATCCAGCGGTTGAGCTGATCTTATTGGCATAGTCGGTAATATTTTTAATGGGCGGCGGCTCCCGGCGGGGCCGAGAGGCGGGGACGGCGGTTGCCGGAGGCGACGACTCCGGCCTTGCCAATTCCTCAGTCTCTGGAAGCGGCTCGGAAACATCGGCCGCTTCCAGATCCGGCGGAAATTCGGGCGCCGACGGCGGCTCGGGCTCGGGAATCGGCTCGGGTTCTGGCTCGGGTTCGGGAGTTGGCTCAATCTTGGATTCTGGTTCCGGTTCCGGTTCGGGAATTGGCTCGGGCTCGGGATCCGGCTCCGGTTCGGGAGTTGACTCGGGCTCTGGCTCGGGTTCGGGAGTTGGCTCACTCTTGGATTCTGGTTCCGGCTCCGGTCCGGGAGTTGGCTCTGGCTCGGGATCCGGCTCCGGTTCGGGAGTTGGCTCGGGCTCTGGCTCTGGTTC
>JAISYD010000215.1 GCA_031270145.1 Planctomycetota bacterium | reverse complement strand
CGGCGGCTGACCCCGAACTTGGTCACCGTGTCCTCCATCTTGGTGGGCAGGGTGATGGCGGAGGAGGTCGTGGTGAGCGCGACCAGGGACATTTTCATGAACTTGCCCGGCATGACGAGAGGGTTGACCTGGCAGCGCAGCGCGGCGAGGCTGAAATAAACGACCAGCAGAATGACGTCGCCGACCGCCAGGCAGCCAAGATATTTGAACATCGGGATGACGACCTTGAAGCCGATGGCCCCGGAGACGTTGGCGAGGAGGCAGAAGATGCCGACGGGGGCGAATTTCATCACCATCTGGATGACGTGCATGATGACCCCGTTGATATCCCTGACCACGGTCAGGATGGTGGAATTCGCGTTGGCGGCGGAGTGCTTGCTGATGGCCAGGCCGAAAAACAGGGAAAAGACGATGCAGGGAAGCATCGACCCCGAGGCCATGGAGCCGATGATGTTGGTGGAGACGAAGCCAAGGATGGTGTCCTGAATGCTGGTGGGCGGCGGCGGAGCGATTTGCGACGGATCCACCAACTGGATGCCGGACCCGGGCTGGATGATTTCGCCCAGGAACAGGCCGAGGACGGCGGCGAAAAGGGTGAAAATGATGAACCACTTGAAGGTGTTCACCCCCATCCTTCCCAGCCCCTTGCCCTTGAGGCTGCCCACCGAGCCGATGACGGCCGACATGACCAGAATGACGACGGACATCTGGATAAGCCGTATGAAGATGTCCCCGATGAACTTCAGGTTGCCCGCCCAGGGGCCGACGAGCGAGCCGAAAACCACGCCGCCCACCGTGGCGACAAGAATCTGCGTGGTGATGGAAACACCGCTCCCCTTCCCGACCTTTTCTACTGTCACACTTTCCACTGTCATACTCCTTTCATGCGGCGGCCATCTTACTGGCCCGGTTGAACAACGCGAACAATATGGTTCCCGCCAGCAACAATGCGGCGCCCAGATAGAACCCCCAAATGCCGGCGACTCGCCTCGGTCTTTATGTCCGGCATGAACGTGTCGAGGTATTCACCAAGCCGCTGCCTGAATCCAAACGCTTCCGAATCGTCCATGGATATCCCCCTGATTAGCATACGACATCAACTACAATCGTATGAAAACAAGGGGAATCCTGCAAGGAGCTACAGGTCATGTGCAAGCTCGACAAACGGCGCTACCCCATTGGCAAGAGCATAGACAAAAAAGAGATGATCGAATTGAAAATTTCCCCAGCCGCTTTCCATGGAAATTGGAACTATACAGTAGTAGACTTCGAAGTCTCCGTCATGCCGATGTTCGCCGATAGAGCAGCCCGGCGGTATGATGCTGATGCCGAAGAGTCGTCCGACACCGCCGCTTTCTTCTTTTTCCAGGAAATTGATTATTTCCAGAGTGCCGTTGCCCCCTTTTTAACGCACTTCGTCGTTGTGGCGAATGTCGCCCGCTTTTTTTATCATGCCTTGCGCCTTTTATTCCATGAAGCGGTTCGCCGAGCCGCCCATCCTCATAAGCGCGTAGTAGATGATGCCGGCGGGAATCAGGCTCGCGTACCAAGAGACAGACATGAAGGCGAAGGCGAAGGCGACGCCGATGAGCGTGGCAATGACGGCGCGCCAATTGACGCCGCGATACGGGCCGCCGGCTTTGTAAAGGTTGTCGAGATTCAGCTTTTGTCTGCGCAGCAGATAGTAGTCGACGGCGAGAATGGCGAACAGCGGGCCAAGGAATGCGGAATACACTTCAACGAAAAGCTGCAGACCGGCGGCGGATTCGTCCTTGACCAGTTCCCAGGGGAATGTTCCGAAGGAGATGAGTCCGACGACGACGGCGGCTTTCTTGTAGGAAATTTTGAAGGCGTCGACGAGAACGAGCGCCGGGGGGACGACGTTGTTTAAAACGTTGGTGGTGATTTGCGCGAAAGCGATGAAGAGAAGCGTGACGACAAGGAGAACTTTGTTGTCCACCGCGCTTGAGAACACCTTGATGGGATCGGCGATGCCGGTCGCGCCGGAAACCATGAGGCCGATGAGACCCATGAACATTGTGGCGGGGAGAATCGCCATGACGTAAATGGAGCACTTGTGCGCAGGCCTGACGTTGGTGACGAGTTCGCGGGAATAGTCGCTGACGTTCAGGATCATGGTGGCGTAAATGCCCAGGAACAGCATGGTAGCGTTCCAGAACGGCACGCCCCAGGTGCCTTCGAGATTGGTGATGCTGCCGCCGATTGCACCGCCATATTTGGTCACGACGCTGTAGAACATATAGACGAGCGATGCGAGAATAAACACGCAGCCGATATTTTCCAGCCACTTGATGCCCTGGAAGCCGAGCATGGACAACGCAACCTGGAGCACCTGGAAGAGGATAAAATAGAAAATCAGGTTGTCGAAGCCGATCAGCGTGGCGGAGACCTGGTTCAACGCGCCCGCACCGATCCAGCTCTGGAATCCAAACCAGACGATGGCGGGAACCGCGCGGATGAGACCGGGAATCTTGACCCCGCCGAAGCCGAAGGAGGAGCGCGCCTGAACGATGAAGGGAATGCCGTAAGCGTGTCCGGCCTGATCGTTGATGGTGAGCGCGATGCCGATGACGATGCAGCCGATGGCCATGGCGACGGAAGCTTGCACCAGGTTCAGCGTGCCGACGATGCTGGAACCCATGGCGAAAGTGCCGATGGACACGCAACCGCCCATCCAGGCAAAGAGGTAAGACCATTTGTCAAGAATGCGGTGTTTCTGCGGTTCAAGCGTGACGTCGGTGGAAGACAAGGCTTCTTCCAATCCTTCCCGCGCAGCTGCGCCGACCGTCGCGACCTCGTCCAAATCCTTGCTGACGCTCATGATTCTTCTCTCTTCCTTTGCTGTGGTAAAGGGTGACTAAATTAAATACCGCGCTTCGCCAATTTGCCGTGACTGTAGAGGTTCTCCGGTTGTCCGTCCCGCGCCACAACCACGCCGCGCACCATTGTGAGGACGGGAAGCCCGCGTCCGGTCAAGCCGATAAACGCGGAGATAGGGTTGACGTAGCGCAGCGATTCCGGAGTGACTTCCCAGTTTTTTTCCGGATCCAGCAGCACGATATCGGCGTCGAAGCCGGGCTCGAGTCTGCCTTTGTGATCGCCAAGCGAAAACACTTTCGCCGTTTCCGCCGAGACGCGCGCCAGCAGCGTCGGCGAATGGCCGCGCCGGTTGATTCCCTGATCGTAGAAGACCTGCATCATGTTTTGAATGCCGCTGATGCCGCCCCAGGCGCCGAACACGCCATGGACTGCATCGTCTTTTTCGTCCGCGCGGCAGGGCGAATGGTCGGACCCGATGCAGCCGAGAGTGCCGTCCAGAACATACCCCCACAACTTCTCCCGTGCTTCAGCATCGCGAAGCGGCGGCGCGCACTTGAATGTGCAGCCATTCTTTACCACGTCCTCGCCGGTGAAGGTGAGGTAGTGCGGGCAGGTCTCGCCGGAGACCTGGACGCCATCGCACCGCGCCTGGCGGATGATTTCGGCGACTTCGGGATGGCTGACGTGGCAGATATGGACGCGCGCGCCGGTTTCCCGCGCGAGATCGATGATGGAGCGGGTGGAGATGATTTCGGCGCTTACCGGCCGCGACGCGAGGAAGTCGGTCCAGCTGGCGTTTTTCCCGACGCGCCGCTCGACTTCCTTCTCGGCGGCCTTGATGATGGAGTAGTCTTCGCAATGAAAGCCGCCAAGTGCGTCAATCCGCTTCAAAATGCCCAGCGCTTTCCGGACCAGGCCCATGTTGATGGAGGAATAATCCGGTGAAACGGGGCCGATAAACGCTTTGAACGCGACGGCGCCGGCATCGTGCATGCCTTCGAGATCGTCGGAGTTGTCGTCCACCAGTCCGCCCCAGAAAGCATAGTCCGCTAGGCTGCGGCCGGCAAGGGCAGCGGCCTTGTCGGCGAAAATCTTGGCGTTGATAAGGGCCGGTTCGTTCTGGAGCGGCATGTCGACAATGGTTGTAACGCCACCGACGACGGCTGCGGCGGAGCCGTGGGGAAAGTCTTCGCGCCAGCAATAGCCGGGATCGTTAAGATGCGCGTGGCTGTCGATCATGCCGGGAAAGGCGAACTTTCCGGCTGCGTCGAGCGTTTCTTTCGCCGTTGCTTCCGCGCAGTCCCCGACGGCGGCGATTTTTCCGTCCCGGACAAGAATGTCTCCCCGGTAGATTCTGTCAGGCGTGACGATGCGGGCGTTGGTGATTTTCAAGTCATACATGCCGTTCCCTCCCGTTGATGGTTCGACGATTGTATTGGATAGACTTTAAACATGCTTTTTCTATCGATTGAACGCAAGCGCCTTCGTGACAACGGTCCCTGGCTGTGGAGTTCAGAAGCGGTGTTGCCCGCCCGGGGGCCGGCGAGCGAGCCGAAAACCACGCCGCCGACCGTGGCGACAAGAATCTGCGTGGTGATGGAAATACCGTTCCCCTTCCCGACCTTTTCCACTGTCGCACTTTCCATTGTCATGCTCCTTTCATGCGGCGGCTATCTTGCTGGCTCGGTTGAACAACGCGAACAGCATGGTTCCCGCCAGCAACAATGCGGCGCCTAGATAGAACCCCCACACGCCGGATCCGGTCCGATCGATAATGTACCCGGTGAGCGCGGGCGCCACGACCGAGGAGGACATGCCGAAGAAATTGAACATTCCGAGCGTGGTCGCGATCTTCGCCTTGCTGGCCTTGTCGACGACAAAGGAAATGAGCACCGGGTCCACCGCCATCTTACCCAGAAAGCCGTAGAGGAGCAGGATGACGGACAGGCTAACGGCGTTGGGGGCGAACATGGAAACGCCGATCAGGACAAAGGCGGAGATTTCCAGGAAAATGATGATCTTGCCCTTTTGTTCCCGTTTCTTGTCCGACAAATGCGCGAAGAACAATCCGCCGGGAACCGCCGTCACGGCGATCATGGAAACAACCAGTCCAATCATGCCGCCGCTGATCCCGCGCTCGGCGGCGAGGAAATTCGGCAGCCAGGCCACGATCAGGTAGTACGCGTAACAGGTGGTGAAATAAAGCAGATAACAGAGGAGGAGGGAGGGGCGGAAAATGGAGCCGCCGCCGTCGCCGCCCGCCAGCGACCGGGGTTCAACCGCGGACGCGGACGCAACCGGCCCGCCTCCGGCGCTCCCGTCGGTGGAGCGCAGCGCGAAGACGAACCACAGGACCTGAAGGAAAATCAGGGCGGCGGAAACCATGACCATGGTTTGCCACGGGAAGCGGAGGGTTTTAACCAACAGGCTGGCGGCGTTCATGCCGATGATCATGCCCAGGGCCGAGCCGCTGTTTACAATGGCGGTCGCCAATCCCTTCTTGGCCGGGGGGACATGCTGGGCCGTCATGGAGAAGGCGGCGCCGTAATCGACGCCGCACCCCACCCCCGCCAAGACCGCGCCGAGGTAAATGCCGCCGATGGACTTGGCCAGGGCGATGACCACCACTCCGAGGAAGAAGACGATGAAGCCGGGGATCAGCACCTTTTTCTGCCCGAACCGATCCACCAGGAATCCGGACGGGATTTGCAGCAGCGTATAGCCGAAAAAATAGCAGGAGGCGATCAGCCCCATGGCGGAATTGGTCTGCGCGCCAATGCTGGCCTGGATTTCCGGATAGATGGGCGAGAGCATGGAGCGGTAGACCCAGATGACCGTCCACCCCATGCAGAAGGTGAAGACCACCCTTTTCCAATAGTTGGCGGGCAATGCCCCGTTGTCGCTAGTTGGCATGGAGTTTCCTTATCCCTTGACATGAATGCGTTCACCCGCGCGGCGGCGTCCGTCGTCAATACGCCAGGCGACGGAGCGTTTCGCTCAAGACGGTTATCCCCGCGCGGATGTCGTCCAGCCCAGTATCCTCGGCGGGGTTGTGGCTGATGCCGGCGATGCTGGGGACGAAGATCATCCCGGTGGGGACATGCGCGGCGAAGATTTGCGCGTCGTGGCCCGCGCCGCTGTGCATTTTCCGGTAGTCGAGCTTTTGCTCCCCGCAAACGTCCTCGATCAGGGAGGCGATCGCGCCGTCCATCGGAACCGGCTTCTCGTTCATCCAATTGTCGATTTCGATGCCGATCCCCATCTCCCCGGCAATCCGGCGCATGTCCTGCTCCACCTCGGCGGTGAACTCCCGGAGCAGCCGCTCGTCGGTGTGACGGCAATCCATGGTGAACAGCGTTTCGCCCGGCACGACGTTGACGGCGTTGGGGCTGGGCACGACCTTGCCGAAGGTCAGCACCAGGAATTCGTCCCGCTTTTTCGCCTTTTCGATGGAGGCGTCCACAATCCGGGCGAAGCACTGCACCGTGTCCCGGCGATACCGCATCAAGGTGGTCCCCGCGTGGTTGCTTTCCCCCTTGAGGACTATATTGTACCGCTTCTGCCCGACAATCGAGGTCACGACGCCGACCGTCCCCCCCTCCCTCTCAAGGAAGTTGCCTTGCTCGATGTGGAGCTCGATGAAGGCGCGGATGTCCGTGCGCGGCCTGTTTTCCTTCGGAAAATCAAAGCCGCAGCCGCGCATGGCGTCCACGAAGCGGACGCCGTCCGCGTCCGCGATGTTTTCGACATCCTTCCAATCGGCGAGGCCGAATATGTTTTTGCTCCCCCAGAACACATAGGGGAAGCGGGATCCCTCCTCCTCGGCCAGGGAAATCACCTGGAGATTCCGTTTCGGCCTGCCATAGGTTTCCCGCAGCTTTTTCACCGCCAGGTAGCCGCCAACGATACCAAGCTGGCCGTCCAGCCTCCCGCCGCTGACGACAGTGTCGACATGGGAGCCGGTGGCAATCGTCTCATCCGGGCGCTCCGCGCCCTCCAGGGTGGCGTATAAATTGCCTATCGCGTCGAACGAGCAGCTCAGTCCAAGGGCTTCGAAGCGTTCCCTCAGCTCGTTTTGCGCCTTGAGCCAGCTCGGGGAATAGAGCGTGCGGGTGGTGCCCTTGCCTTGGCCGTCGCTGATCGCGGAAAGCCATGCCAAGGTCTGTCCAATCTCGGTAATGGGGAAATCCATGCTTTTCCATCCTTTCGTCAAAACCCAAGCCGCCTATCTCCCGTCAAGGCCGATCCTCGCCGGTTTCAGCTTTTGGCAAAGGCGTTCATGTGGTCATAGCGGTTGAAATGTATGGCGTCGCCGACCAGGTAGTCGTATATTTCCTTGACGATGGGTATGCCCTCCCGGCGATACCGTTCGGCGACGCCCTCGCTCCTCTCGCCGGGATAGCACAGGCGCTCGACGCCTTCCGCCGGCTTCATGGCGTGGATTTCCTCGACCATGTTGTCGATGCCAGCCATGAAGGCCGCCCGGCCGACAAAGAACTCGGGATTCAGGACGATGTGGATCTGGCCCAACTCCCTGCCGGCCGACAGATCCGCGTACATCGAGGTCACGCGCCTTCCGGATGGCTGCCCGAGAAGGACGCCGGCGAGGATATCGACCATCATCATCAATCCCGAGCCCTTCGCGCCCGAGATGGGGAGCAGCCCGGCGACGGCATTGGGGTCGGTGGTGGGCCTGCCCTTGGAGTCGACCGCCCAGGTGTCGGGAATCGCCTTGCCCTTGGCGCGGGAATCCAGGATTTTCCCCCAGGCGCCGACCGTGGTGGCCATGTCGAAGACAATGGGCTCGCCGTTTTTCCTGGGCGCGCAAAAGCCGATGGGGTTGGTGCCGAAATACGGCTCCGCGCCGCCATGGAGCACGACCATGGGATCGGACTGCGCCATAGAGATCATGACGTACCCGCGCTTCGCGGCCTGGCGCAGGAAATAGGACAGGGTGCCGCAATGCCCCAGCCGTTTCATCCCGACGACGCCGACCCCGTTTTTGTCGGCCAGGCGGATCGCCTCTTCCATGCCCATCTTGGCCACGAGATGCCCGACGGCGTTGTCGCCGTCCAAAATGGTGATGCCGTCGCTCTTGCGGTCGTATTTGAAGTCGGGCTTAGCATTGCTGCCGCCCTTGGCGATGCGCTCGGAATAATATTCCACCCGCACCGCCCCGTGCGAATGCACGCCCCTGGAATCCGCGTAGGCGAGATGATCCGCGACGGCCTCCGCATGGGATTCCGGCAGGCCCGCCCGCATGAATTTCGTTTTCATGAGCCGCTTCAACTCGTCATACCCCACCCGTACGGTACTTCCCTCACTCATGATCGCGTCCTTTTCTTCTCGCGCCGCCGAATCCGCGTCAAATTTCCTCGTCGCGGTTGCAGTCCTTGGAATAGATATAGGCGAAGGGCCCTTCCCTCCCCACCGCGTACGCCGCCTGCCGAACGTACGCGCCCATGAAGATGTAATCGCCCGCCCGCACCGGCATCCACTCGCCGCCCAAGTTATACATGCCGCTTCCGGAGAGTATATAGGCGCCGTGCTCCTGCACGTGCGTCTCCACATATCCGTGCGAGGCGCCCCGTTCGAACGAGAGGATGTGCATGTTCATGTCGAACGCCGGATCGCCGGCGGAGGGAAGGAAATTGTAGAACTTCAGGTTTTCCATGCCCTCGTAGTCGATCGCCCGCAGATTGGCGACGCTGTCGATGATGACCGGCGGCTCCCGGAAACCTTTCGCCGGCCGGTAGCGCCGCTTATAAAGGAACAGGCTCGCCGTCCCTCCGCCGGGGTTACTCAGGTCCATCGACTTACTGGGCGGACAGAAGATGTAACCGCCGGGAGCCAGAACCGAGGTTTTCCCGCCGACGACGGCGGAGATTTCGCCGGCGACGACATAGGCGAAGGTCTCCACCCCGCCGCCGCCAAAGGCGGCCACGCCGCCGCCCGGCCTGACGTCGACCAGATAGTCCACAAAGGTCGCCCCCAGCTTGGGCGAGGCCAGGATGGTCGCGTCGCAATTCGTGAAGCCGGGAATGACGTTGTTCACCATGCCGTCCGGCGTGATGAGCGCGTATTCGCCCTTCTTGATCAGCGAGCGCGAGGCCAGGACATCCCCGGGAAAACCTGTTTTGCCGTTTCGAAATCCCATTTTTCCCCCTCCTATCAAATATTGCCGCGGCATTGCCCCGCGTACTTCCGCGCGAAGGCGCGAACCGCCTCCTCCATAATCGCCATCGGCGGATTGACGATGCCGGCGCCGACCTGGCCGATGCCTGGTTCCTTGTGGGCGACCCCGGTGTTGATGACCGGCAGAACGCCAGTGGCCACCACCTTGCGGATGTCGATGCCGGTGGGGACGCCGGCGAAGTCCATGTTCGGCATGGCCAGGGCCGGATTCCGGCCGATGGTGATTTCCCCCATGCTATTTGTGTAGCGCTGCGCGTCGGCGAGGCCGCCCGCGCCCACGAAGCGGACCACCGCCGGGGCCGAGCCCATGGCGAAGCCTCCGATGCCGATGCATTCGACGATGGCGGAATCGCCCATGTCCGGGTTGGCGTCCTTTTCGCTGAAACCCGGGAAGTAAAGGGCTTCGGGCTTCAGGCAGGGGGCCTCGAACCAGCGTTGTCCGAGACCGGAGACGTTAATGCCGAAATTGACGCCGTTCCGGCTCATCGCCGTGATCACGGTGGAATAAGGGACGTCGCGGCACGGATCCAGGATCGACTTGGCGGAGGCCATGGCGAGGTTGAGGAAAAACTGCTCGTTGCCGCTGGCGATGAACGCCGCCGCCCTCGTCCCGTCCTCGCGCTTCCTCAGCGCGTCGTGGAGCGGGCCGGCGACGGCCTTGTAGAAATTCAGGCTGGCCGCGACGTTGCGCTGGTGCATCTCGTCGCCCATGGCCAGGGACTGGGCGATGATGTTCTTCAGGTTGACGCCGCCCATGGCCTGGACGGCCTCGTCCAGCGCCGGCGCGAGCGATTTTTCCAGCCAGCGCAGGCGCTCGATCACCTCGGGGCCGTTCGCGCCGAAGCGCATGACCTTGCCTATGCCCTCGTTGATGGTGCAATAGGCCTTGTTGCCGAAGGTCTCGTTCTCCACCACGAACACCGGCATCGAATAGGATATCATGCCGGTCATGGGGCCGATGGCGCTCCTGGCGTGGTTGGGGCCGTAAGCGATTTTCCCGGCCGACATCATCTCCGCCGCCTCCTCGTCCGTCTCCGCGAGGCCCTCGTAGCGGATGGCCCCGAGGAACGCGCCCCGCATGGGGCCGCACATGTCCTCCCATTTGATGGGCGGGCCGGAGTGGAGAATGGTGTTCCTGGTCATGCCCTCGATGCAGCGGTGCGCGGGCAGTATCCGCCGAAGCGTGGGCTGGCCCCGCAGGATGCGGTCAAATACCTCCTTGTTCGCCTTGTCCACCAGGGACAGGCCGTTCTCGTCGACGCAGGCCGTGTCTATGTTGAACAGCGCCCCGACGAGATCGGTGTCGCCCGCCGCCGGCGGCTTCCAGTCCAGGCGGACGAAGGGGGTGTCGGTGTCCCGCAGGGCCTGATCGAATGCCTCGACGCCGACGGCGACGACGCGCAATTTATCCTCTGACATCGTTATCTCCATGTACTCCGCGTATTTTTTGCGATTGCTTCCCGTGAATGCGACGACAAAACCATCTTAGACGCCCCGGGCGGCCCGGACCGCCCACATGGCGGCATGGGCGTTGGACGCCAGAACCGTGACCCCGCCTCCCTCAAGAATGGCGACCTGGCCGCTCCGGCTCGGCGCGTCGCCCTCGGCGCCGCAGACCGACGCGACAACCGGCTTCCCGCGGCTGGCGCCGCCGGACAGTTGCTCCGCCTTTTCCAGCGCCCGCAGCACCAGGTTGGCCTGGTCGGAATTGGAGCCGTAGCCGATGACCATGTCGATCAGCGCCACCGCCACCCTGGGATTGACGAGGGCTTCGACAAGGCGGTCCATTTTCAGCTCCGGCGCCATCATCGGGTGGGGCCGGCCGACGGTGAACTCGTCCTCGCCCAGATCCAGGAAGACATGGCCCTCGACCTTGTCCCTGCCGGCAATATGCTTGAAGCCGCCGACCTTGAGATTGGAGAATTTTTCGCCGGCGAGGCGGGAGGCCGCGATTTCGGCCGCCTCCTGGCAGAGGGTGCCGCCGCCAAAGACGCCATGGAGGAAGCCCGGCCGCAAACCGGCGGAAAGCGGGTGGTCGCCAGTCTTGCCGTCAAGGGCGGCGGCGGGGTTGACGTGTTTCGCCAGCAGGATCGAAAAATCGCTGAGATTCCCAGCGGTTTCAATGCCGGCCTTGTTCTCCGCCGCATAATCGGAGGCGCCCATGTAATGCATGAACACCTTTTTGCCGAGCCGGCGGCAACGCTCAAGGAGCTTGGCGCGGGTGGCGTTCCCCGGGGGCTTGCCGATGACGGCGACAATCTCGGTGCCGGGGTCGTCCGCCAGGCGTTCCAGGGCGGTGAGGGCGGTGAGGCCGCCAATGTCGTCCTTGAGGTCGCGGCCGCCGGTGCCGTAGGCCTGACTGACGCCGACGCCCATGCGGTCGAGGAGGCAGCACACCTCCTGCAGGCCCGTGCCCGAGGCGCCGATGATGCCGACGGGGCCGGGGCGCACGCGGTTGGCGAAGGCCAGGGGGGTCTTGTTGATGATGGCGGTGCCGCAGTCGGGTCCCATGACCAGGAGTTTCTTGCGGAACGCCATGGTTTTCAGGGCAAGTTCGTCGGCGATGGAGATGTTGTCGCTGTAGAGCATGACGTCCATGCCGTTCGTCACCGCCCTGGCCGCCTCATAGCGGGCGTAATCGCCGGCCACGGAAATGATGGCGGCGTTCAGCTTCGGATCCCAGGCCAGCGCGCCGTCGATGCTCCGGGGCGCCGAGACGCCGGCGGCGTCCTGCCTCTTTTCCGGAGCCTCGTCGAGCATGGCGACGACCACGGCCGCGGCGGTGTCGAGCTTGTCGGCATCGGCTCTCACCGCGATGACCAGGTCGTTGGCGTTGGCCGTCCGGATTTCCGGCGTCATCAGCCCCGACGCCTCGAAAAGATCCTTATTCCTGGCGGTGCCCATCATGGCGGAAACGGTCTCAGCCCCTCCCCGCTCCCTCGCCTGCCCCGAAAGCTTCATCAGGAAGACCGAGTCCCGGTAGCTGTTAGGCATGATAATGGTCTTGATTTTCATGGCGTCCTCGTTTCAATTGGTTATGAAAAGTGAGCAATACAATGCGCGATCAATGTCATGGCGGAACCAGCCCTGGCCAACCTCCCTCGTTGCCGGGCGGACATAGTCGTGAAATTAGGAAGCAACAAACTTACCAATTATTGAAAACAGGCCAAGAACGCGCAATTATTGACCGGGAGCGGCCGCGCTTCAACAATATGCCTAGAAAAGGAGCGGGTAAAAATAAAACCACGGGAAAACACGTCGCCAAGGCTTTCCCGATTGCGGTGGTTTTACCTCGCAACAGGAAAATCGCGGCTAGAAACACGCCATAGCTATGGCACGAATGCCATAGCTATGGCGTTTAAGCCCTAGTCAGGACAAAACCAAGGTTTTTCGCTTGCGGTGCAGGGTCTTGTAATCGATCTTGAGGCGTTTGGCGGCCGCGACTTTGTTGCCGTTGGCCTCTTTGATTGTCTGCTCGATAATCGCCCGCTCAAGTTCCTGGCTGTACCGCTTTATGATGTCCGCAAGGGTTTCCGTATCCAGATCGAAAAAGAATCCCGGCGCCTGGACGATGGGCTGGCGTTTTTTCCCGGTGACGGAAATGGGAAGGTGCTCGGGGAATATCGGTTGGTTGTCTTCGCAAGTCAACGCGGCCTGGCGCATGACGTTGCGAAGCTCCCGGACGTTTCCCGGCCAAGAATAGTCGTTCATCAGCGCCGCCATGGCGGGCCGGGAAACGCCGGCGCAGTTCAGGCCTAGTTGCTCCTTGAATTCGTCCAGGAAGCGGTTCGCGAGATAGGCGATGTCCTCCTGGCGGTCGCGGAGGGCGGGAACCTTCACCGAAACCTCCTTCAGCCGGTGCAACAAATCCACCCGGAAAAGCCGGTTTTCCACATCTTTTTCCAGGGAGCGGTTGGAGGCGGCGATGATGCGGACGTTGACATGGCGGGACGACATGGCGCCGAGGCGCTGAACCTCGCGCTCCTCTATGGCGCGGAGTAATTTTTGCTGGGAGGTGTAGGAAAGGTTGCAAATCTCGTCCAGGAACAGCGTGCCGTTGTCGGCGGCCTCGAAAAACCCCACCTTGTTCGCGGCCGCGCCGGTGAAGGCGCCCTTGGCGTGGCCGAACAGCTCGCTTTCAAAAAGCGTTTCGGGGATTGCGCCGCAGTCGACCGCCACGAACGGGCCGCCGCGGACCCGCGACATGTCGTGTATCGCCCGCGCCACCAGCTCCTTGCCGGCGCCGCTTTCGCCCTCGATGAGGACGGTGAAGGGCGTGGGCGCGATTTTTTCCAGGAGGCGAATCAGCGCCCGCACCTTGTCGCTGTTGCCCATGCGGGCGGCAAGGGAGGTCCTCTCCTCAAGCTGTCCCTTGAGCAGGCACAGTTCGTCCTTCAGCCGCTTTTCCTCAAGGGCCTGGCTGATGGAAAGCCTGAGATCGTTGGCGTTGATGGGTTTCAGGAGATAGTCGTAAATGCCGCGGCGCGCCGCCTGCACCAGCACCCTGGTGTCCCGCTGTTCGGTGACGCTGATGATGGGAGTGTCCAAAAGGCGCCGCTTGATGTTCCCGGCCAACTCGAGGCCGTTGCCGCCGCGCATATTGAAGTCGAGGATGACGATGTCCGGCGACTTTTGGTTGAGAACGGCCAAGGCGGCGTCTGGATTGTCGGCCTCAATGATCTCGAAGCCGTCGGGGGCGAGGATGGTGCGCATGGTGTCGCGGCTCTCGCCATGTTCGTCCACGATAAGCACTACCGGCGCGCGCATGCCTTGATCCATAAACGCTCCCCACGCCCGCGGCGGGATTGCCGGAACCGCCGCGGCACTTTTCTGGACGCTGGAATGCCGGGCGGATCGGCCGGCGGAACGGCAAGCAACAAATGCCGCCTAGTGGCGACGACGCCAGGCAATAGTATAAGGCAACCGCGGCAAAGGGGAAATGTTTTTCCCGCCGCCGCCGCGAAAATAGGGCCCGCGCGGCCGCATTTCCCGCCAAGGGCGCCGGAGCCGGCATTTTCAAGCAATAATGGATTTTCGGCGTTCCTGGCGGCTCCGATCCGCCGGGCTGCATTGGAACCGGCCGGCCGTTCCGGCTTCGGCCTTCCCTTTCCCCATCCCGCCTTGGCGCCGCCGGGGCGAGACAAAAAAAACGCCATGCGGAAGCGGCTCCGCATGGCGCGTCCGGCAAGGCCCCGCGGCGGTCGGACTCCCTTAGCGCTTCTGCCCGTAATAGGCGTCCGGACCGTGCTTGCGCCGGTAATGCTTCTGGATGATGTATTCCGGGATGGGTCCCAGGCCGGGATTGAGGTCCAGAGACAGGCAGGCCATCCGGGCGATGTTTTCCAGGATCAGGGCGTTCGCCGCCGCCGCCCCGGCGGTCGCGCCCCAGGCGAAGGGGCCGTGGCGGGACAGGACCGCGCCCGGATATTCCAGCGGTTTCAAGCCGGCCTTTTGATAATCCTCGATGATCGCCTTGCCGGTGTTGGCCTCGTAGTCCTCCTCCACCTCCATTTTGCTCAAGGCGCGCACGCAAGGGACGTTGCCGGGGCAAAAGTCGGCGTGGGTGGTGCCAAGGCAGGGTATGGGCCGGCCGGCCTGGGCGAAGGAGACGGCGAAAATGGAATGGGTATGGACCACCCCGCCAATCTCCGGCCAGGCCCGGTAGAGAGCGAGATGGGTCGGGGCGTCGGAGCTGGGCCGGAGCCGGCCTTCGACGATCTTCCCGTCCAGGGCCAGGGCGACCAGATCCTCGGGCCGCAGGAGGTTGTAGGCGACGCCGGAGGGTTTGATCAGCACCAAGCCCGTTTCCCGATCAATGCCGCTGGCGTTGCCCCAGGTGAGCGGCGCCAAGCCGTTATCCGCCAACTCCAGGTTGGCCCGAAAAACCTCTTCCCGCAGTTCCGGCAGGGACATGGCGTACTCCCTTTCCTGGACTGGCCGCTCCGGCTAGCGGCGCGGCTTGAAGCGATCGAAAAGGACGGCGACCAGCAGGATGGCGCCGCGAAAAAATTGACTTGGCGATGGATGGCCGGCTTCCCGATTATTCCGACTGTTCGAACGGATTCTCGCCGGGATAGGGCAGGCCGTCCGGCAGCGGCGCGCCGATGTCGTCCACTCCCAGCAGCTTGACCGCCTCGAAGAGGATCTTCCCGACCTTGGCGAAAGCCACCGAGCCGTGGTGCGGATAGCCTTTGCCCACCAGGATGTGGCGGTAGAAACGGGCGAAGCCGGGGATGGCGAAAATGCCGACGCCGCCGAAGGTTTGCGGATCGGCTTCCAGAATCCGGCCCTCGGCGACATAGGCGCCCAGGCGGCCGTCGGGATGGCCCTGGAGCCGGAAGAAGGTGATGTCGCCGGGCTTCAGGGCGCCCTCGATGGTGCCGCGGGTGATGTCGGGCTTGCCGCCCCCCTCCAGGCCGCGGTTCATGATGAGCTGATACTTCATGGCGGGACTAAGCACGCATTCGGCGCAGGTGTTGCCGCAATGGAAGCCCATGAACAGATCGCGCCGCCGGGCGGCGAAAAGATCGGCCCCTTCGGGGATGACGTCGTCCGGAACCGAATTGTTGATGTCAAGCAGCGTGGCCGGGGCCTGGGCGGCGCATAGGTCCATATATTCGGAAAGGGCGCCGTAGATATCCACCTCGCAGGAGACCGGGAAACCGCGCCCGGTGAGGCGGGAATTGACATAGCAGGGCACAAAACCGAAGGCGGACTCGAAGGAGGGCCAGCACTTGTCGGCGAAGGCGGCGAATTGGCTGGCGCCCAGGCTCTCGTCCTTGAATTTCAGCAGGGCGACCTCCAACTGGGCGAGCTTGGGCAAAAGATCGGGATAGGGGTTGGCGCCGCCGCCCGGCTCCCCCAATTCCCTGGTCATATCGGCGACGATTTCCTTGATCCACTCCTTCTCCCCCTCCGCCTCCCGATAGCGGAGCAGCAAATCAAGCTCGCTGTTCTCCATGACCTCGACGCCCAGATCATACAAGGGCTTGATGGGAGCGTTGCAGGCCAAAAAATCGTAGGGCCGGGGGCCGAAGGTGAAAATCTTCAGCTTCCGGATTCCGACCACCACCCGGGCGATGGCGGCGAATTCGGCCGCCTGCCGGGAAATTTGCTCCGGCAGGCCCACCGGATACTGGGCGATGTAGGACTTGAGGCCGCGCAGCTTCTGGTTGTAGGAGTTGTTCAGCAAGCCGCAAAGGGCGTCGCCGCGATCCGAAGCCAGCACCGTCCGATCCTCCTCGGCGGCGGCGGCGACCATGGCCGGGCCGGGAAACCTTTGCATCAGGATGGTGGTCGGGCCCTCGGGCCCGAAGTTGCCGAGATAGACCAGGAGGGCATTGGCGCCGGCGGCGTTCAGCTCGGCCAGGGCCGCCAGGGCGTCCCGTTCGTTCTCCACCACGGTCCCGGCGACATGGTGGGCGACCCGATCCGCCGCCAGGCACTTCTCCAAGGCGGCGAGGCGTTTTTTGGTGAGGCTGGCGGGGAAGCAGTCGCGGGACACCCCCACCACCCCCAGCCTGATTTCCGGAATATTCTCCATCTTGCGCGTCATGGCGGTTTCTCCAAACATGGGTTGATCGATGATGAAGCTATCTGCCCCTCAGCCTCCGGTTGAGCAACTGCTGGACGCTGATGAACAGGAACAAAAGCGAACCGATGAATATTTTCGCCCACCAGTTGTTCAAACTGCCCTGGAAGGTGATCAGGGACTGTATGGTCCCGAGGATCAACACCCCCATCAGGGTTCCGGCCACCCAGCCCACACCGCCGGTCAGGAGGGTCCCGCCGATTACCGCCGCCGCGATGGCGTCCATCTCCAGCCCGACGAAGGACGAGGAATTGCCCGATTGCATGTAGAAGGTCACCACGCAGCCGGCGGCGGCGGCGCAAAAACCGGACAGGGCGTAGACCAGGATTTTGACCCGGTCCACCGGTATGCCCATCAGGCGGGCGGAAGCTTCGCTGGAGCCTATGGCGTAAACGTTCCGGCCGAAGCGGGTGAAGGCGGCCAGCAAGGTTCCGGCGACGATGAAGAACACCAGGCACTGGGCGGTGAAGGGGAAGCGCACCACCGCCCTCCCCACCCTGGCGACCGGTATGGCCAGGCCGCGGATGGTCTCGGAGTAGAAGGGATGCTTGATGGCCAGGGAAATGTCGTTGATGATGAAGCCCACGCCCCGGACGAAGAACATGCCGGCCAGGGTCACCAGAAAGGGCGGCAGGTTGAAAAAGGAGATGAACCAGCCCTGCGCGGCCCCGAAAGCCAGCCCGATGGCCAGGACGATGGCCATAGAGGCCGCGGGGTGCATGCCGTCGTTGACGGTCTGGGCGATGAAGATGGTGGTGAAGGCTATGACCGAGGCGACCGACAGGTCGATGCCGCCGGAAATGATGACGAAGGTCATCCCCACCGCCGTAACCCCGACAAAGGCGTTGTCCCCGAACAGGTTTATCAGCACCCGGAGGGAAAGGAAGTTGTCGAAGAAATACCCCCCCGCCGCCAAGAGCAGCCCCAACACGAAGGCGGTGATGATCAGCGGCAGATAACGGCTGTTCATGCGACATTCCTCCAGCCGGCCAGGCGGCGGCGCACCCGTTCCGATTGCAGCAGGCATACCGCCAGGATCACCAGCGCCTTGGGCACGGGCGCGACCACCGGCGACACGTCCTTGGCATACATGGTGGTGGTCAGGGTCTGGATGAGGAGCGCTCCCACCGCCGAACTGGCCAGGTAGAAACGACCGCCGATCATGGCCGTGCCGCCGATAACCACCGACATGATGGCGTCCAGCTCCAGGCCGAGGCCGATGTTGTTGGCGTCGGCGGAGCGAATGTTCGAGGTCTGCACCAGTCCGGCCGCGGCGGCGCAGAAGCCGCAAAAGACATAGACCAGGAACTTGATGGCCCGGGCCGAGACTCCGGCCCGGCGCGAGGCGATCTCGTTGTCGCCCACCGCCTCGATGAGGAAGCCGACGGCCGTGCCCCGGGTGGCGAGCCAGGTCAGGGCAAGCAACAGAAGCATCAGCAGGAAGGGCGCCGGGACGAGGATGAAGGCGTTGCCGATGGAGGTGAGGACGGAGTTGTTGAAGATGACGATCTGCCCGTCGGTTATGAGCTGGGCGATGCCGCGCCCGGCGACCATGAGGATCAGGGTCGCCACCATGGGTGGGATGCCCATGAACGCCACCAGGAAGCCGTTCCACGCGCCGGCCGCCAGGCCCGCGGCCAGGGCCGCCGCGATGCAGACCCCGGGCGAGTGGCCCAATTGCACCGACAGGGTGGCCATCATCGCCCCGGCGATGGCCATGACCGCGCCCACCGAGAGGTCGATGCCGCCCACGGCGATGACCAGGGTCATGCCCACGGCCAGGATCCCGACCTTGGAGGCGTGGTTGAGGATGTCCATCGGCACGCCGTACAATTGCGGCATGGGAATGCCGAAGAAAGAGCCCTCGCGCAGCTCCAGCCGGTAGAACTGCGGCGTGGAGACCAGGTTGTACGCCAACAGGCAGGCCAGGGCCAGGAGCGGCCAGAAAATCACGCCGCGGGAGCGCCGGGCCAGCCACAAAACCGCCAGCGTCGCCAGCCAAAACGCCACTATGCCGGCTATTCTCATGAGGCGGCCTCCTTTGCCTGGTCCTCTTTCGCCTGGGTGGCGATGACCTGGAGGATGCGCCGCTCCGACAGATCGTCGCCGGACAATTCGGCGATTTTGTTCCGGTCGCGGAGCACAATCACCCGATCGCTGTTCCGCACCACCTCGTCCAGTTCGGAACTGATGAGCAGCAGGGACATGCCCTCCTCGCGAAGGCTGCGCATAAGCTCCTCGATTTCCGCCCGGGCGCCCACGTCGATGCCCCGGGTGGGCTCGTCCAGGATAAGCAGCCGGGGATGCACCGCCAACCAGCGGGCGATGATGACCTTCTGCTGGTTGCCGCCGGACAGATTCTTTATCTGCTGCTCCCTGGACGGGGTCTTGATGTCGAGGGCCTTGATGAAATGGTCGGTTATCTCGTTGGCCTTGCGCGGCGGGATCCGCCGCCAGGGGCCGAGCTTGGCCTGCATCGCCAGGACGATGTTATCGCGGATGGAAAGATTGGGGATGATGCCGGAGAACTTGCGATCCTCGGTGAGCATCCCGAAGCCGTAGCGCATGGCCTTGGCCGGCGAGTCCGGGCGCATCCGCACGCCGTCGATTTCCATTTCGCCGCTGTCGGCCGGGTCGACGCCGAACAGCAGGTTGGCCGTCTCCGAACGGCCGGAGCCCAGCAGTCCGGCCAGCCCCACCACCTCGCCTTCCCTGAGATCGAAATCCAGGGGATTGACCGAGCCTTTGCGGCCAAGGCGGCGGGCGCTGACCACGGTCTTGCGGCCGGAGGCGCCGGTCAGGACGACGCGCCTTTCCAGTTTCTTCACCTCGTCCACGTTCTTGCCCACCATCTTGGACACCAGCTCCAGGCGCGGAAGTTCGGCCGCCGCGAACTCGCCCACCAATTCGCCGTTCCGGAGGACGGTGACGGCGTCCGAAACCCGGTAAACCTGGTCCAGGAAGTGGGTGACGAACACGATGCCCAGCTCTTGTTCCCGGAGGTTTTTCATAATGCGGAACAACTCCTCGGCCTCGGCCTCGTCCAGGCTGGAGGTGGGTTCGTCAAGGATGAGAATCCGGGCGTCGATGTCGAGGGCCCGGGCGATGGCGGTCATCTGCTGGACAGCGATGGAGCAATCGGAAAGCTGGGCGTCGAGATTGATGCCGACCTTGAGATCCAGCCGCTCCAGGGCGCTCCGGGCCCGTCTCCAGACCCGGCCCCAGCGGATCAGCCCCGCGATGCGGTCCTCGCGTCCCAGGCAGATGTTTTCCGCCACCGTGAGGTGGGGAATGAGGTTAACCTCCTGGTAGACCGTGGAAATGCCCAGCGACTCGGCTTCGCGCGGACTGGCCGGGGCCACGACCCTCCCCTCCAACGCGATGCTCCCGCCGTCGCCGGGGTGGACTCCGGTCAACACCTTGATAAGCGTCGATTTGCCGGCGCCGTTTTCGCCCATCAGGGCGTGGATCTGTCCCCGGCGCAGGGTGAAATCCACCTTGCTTAACGCCCGCACGCCGGGAAACACCTTGTCGATACCCCGCATTTCCAAAAGCGGCTGGCTTGACATGTCCGCCTCCCCATGTCGCTAGATCGCGTCTCCCCTCCCGCAACAAAGGAAAGGGGAGGACGCGCGGATGCTTTTTGCTCAAGGCCCGGGCCGGAAACCGGCCGGAAAAACCTTGCTTGTTAGTAGAGGGAACGGCGCCAGGGCAGCAGGGCCGCGGCGCAGTAGTAGTCGTAGGTGCCCTCGTTGGAATAGACGACCTTGGGGATTTCCTTGCCGGCGACGATGCCCTCGACCATGTCGTAGAATTGCGGGCCGATCAGGGGGTTGCATTCGACGGTGCAGTGCATTTTGCCCTGGGCGATGGCCTCGAAGGCGTCGGCGATGGCGTCAACGCCGATGATGAGGCATTCCTGGCCCGGATTGACGCCGGCCTCCTCCAGAGCCTGGATGGCGCCCAGCACCATGTCGTCGTTGTGGCCGTAAATGATCTTGGTCTTGGCCTTCTCCCACTCGGGCGACTTGATGAAGGCTTCCATGACCTCCTTGCCCTTGGCGCGGGTGAAATCGCCGGACTGCGACTTAACGATGTTGAGGCCGGGATATTGGGCGATGACCTCCTCGAAGCCCTTCTTCCGGTCGATGGCCGGGGCGGCGCCGACGGTGCCCACCAGCTCGAACACTTCCCCCCTGGCCTCGCCGTACTTGGCCTTCAGTTCGCGCACCAGCCATTTGCCGGCGCTCCTGCCCTCCTCGATGAAGTTGGAGCCGATGAAGGAGACGTAGAGGCTGTCGTCGGAGGTGTCGACGGTGCGATCGGCCAGGATTACCGGGATGCCGGCCTCCTGGGCCTCGCGGAGGACGGGTTCCCAACCGGAATTGACCACCGGCGGGAGGCCGATGACGTCCACCCCCTGGGCGATGAACGACTGGATCGCCTTGATCTGGTTTTCCTGCTTTTGCTGCGCGTCGGAGAAAATGAGCTTGATGCCGCGCTTGGCCGCCTCGCCCTTGATGGAGTCGGTGTTGGCGGTGCGCCACATGCTCTCGGCCCCCAACTGGGCGAACCCGACGGTGATTTCGCCGGCCATGGCTCCCAGGGAAACCGCCAGGGCCGCCAGCAACGCCAATGCCTTCCTCATGTCGCTCTCCTTAAAAAAGTGCCGCTTCCGAAAAAACGCCGCCCGAATCAAAACCCCGCCAATTCGGCCATGATGTCCCGGGTCTGGACATACAGCCGCTTGTAGGCGCCGTAATATTTGTCGTAAAGCCGGTGGTTGGCGGCATCCGCCAGGTTGTCGCCGCGGAAGGCCAGCCAGTTCTTGATTTCCTCTCCCTTTTGGAACACCCCGACCGCCAGGCCGGCCAGGAAGGCGTCGCCGAAGGGGGCCTCGACGTTCTGGGCCAGGCGGCGGATGTGGTACCCGGTGACGTCGGCGAAGATCTGGGACCAGACGTCCGAATTGGCCGCCCCGCCCACCATGTGGCAAACCGGGTCCAGCCTGATGCCCACCTTGAGGGCTTCCTCCATGTTGTGCCGCAGGGACATCGCCACTCCCTCCATGAATGAGCGGTATACATGCTCCCGGCCATGGTTCAGGGTCAGGCCCAGGATCGCGCCCCGGGCGTCCGGATCCCAGATGGGGCTGCGCTCGCCCATGAAATAGGGCAGGGTCAGGAGGCCGCCGGCGCCGGGGCCGACCTTCCTGGCTTTCATCTCAAGTTCCAGCAGGGCGTAGGCGTCCACCCCGAAGCGGGCCTGGAATTCCTTTTCCGGGCCGCCGAACTGATCGCGGAACCAGCGGATGATCGCCCCCGAGGTGGCGCCGCCGCCAAAGGTGTAGATGGTCGAGTCGTCGTTCACGACATAGGGGAAGCTGACCAATCCGGGAGAGAGGTTCCCTCCCCCGGACACGGTGCCCCAGCAGATGGAGGTGCCCGCCATGGCCACGTGCTCGCCCTCGGACACCACGCCGCAACTGAATTGGGCCACCGGGGCGTCGATGCCGCCGGCGACGATGGGGGTGCCCTCGAGCAGGCCGGTCAGTTGGGCATACTCCCGGTTGAGCTTCCCCACCACGTCGTGGGAACGGGTGACGCGCTCGGGGAGCAGGTTCATGGGTATGCCCAGGATTTCGCACATCCGGGCGGACCATTTCCTGGCCTTGAGATCGAAAAGGCCGCCGATGTTGCCGGCCGAGGAATAGTCGGTGGCGAGCTCCCCGGTGAAGCGCTGGATGACGTAATCCTTGGCGGTGACGAATTGGCGGGTTTTTTTCCACAAGTCCGGCTCGTTGTCCCGCATCCACATCATCTTGGTGAAGCCGTAATAGCTGTCGACATAGTTGCCGGTGACGCCAAAAATGACGTCCAGGGGGACGTTGTCCTTGACCCACCGGGTTTCCCGGCGGGCGCGGCGATCCATCCAGATCATGCAGGGCCGGATGGCCTGGAGATCCTTGTCCACCGGAACGCCGGAGCCGCTGTACAGGCCGCTGACGGCGACGGCCAGGATGGCGGAGGGCGGCAAGCCGGAGCTGTCCAGGGCCTGGCGGACGGTGGACACCACCCCGTCCAGCCAGACGTCCGGCCATTGCTCGGCCCAGGCCGGATGGGGGGAAATTATCCCGTATTCCTTGAACCCCTGCCCCAGCATGAGGCCATTGCGGTCGAAAACGACCGCCTTGGTCCCGCCGGTCCCGATATCGACGCCGATCAGCATGTTCGCCTCCCTTCAACCATATTTTGTTTTGCGTTGCCGCGGATATCCGTTACAATCATGGCGCCGGCGGATTACCGACCTTCCCGGCCGGCGGCGCCCCGGAGACCCGGCATGGCCGACGACAACGTCATGGTGGAATATTTCCAATTCCGGCGCGAGCCGTCCTGCGGTTCGCGCTGCATCGACCTGGGCCGGGTGCACAGCCTGCCCAACACCCCCTACCCGCCTTACCCGGATAAGCTGCCCCAAGTCTACCAAGAGGTTGCGGCCGGGCGGCGCCTTGACGAACTGCACCTGATCTATGTGGATTCAGGCGCGGGCTGGTACACCAACGACGCCGGCGATCACTTCAAAATCACCGCCGGGACCGCCCTGCTGCTGTATCCGAATTTTTATCACGCCTATTCCCCCGACGCCGACCAGGGCTGGAGCGAATACTGGGTCGGCTGCACCGGCTCCTACCCGGACTGGCTGATCCGCGAGGACGCCTTCAGGAACAAGAACTTCCCGATCCGGGTGGGGCTGTGCCAGGGCCTGGGCGACGACTTCCGCCAACTTTGCGCCCTAGCGGCCTCCCGACAGCCGCCCGGCCTCAAGGCGCAACTCCTGGGCGGCTCGATCAACCGCCTGCTGGGGCGGATGATGGCGCTGCAAAACCGGCCCGCCCCGGTTGAATCGGCCGCCGGCGCCACGGCGCGCAAGCTGGCCGAATACCTGGACTCCCGGGTCGAGTCCGAAACCGACATGCGGGAATTGCCGGCCCTGGCCGGCATGCGCTACGACAAGCTTTCCCGCCTGTTCCAGGACGCCACCGGGATGACGCCCCACCAATACTACCTGGATCGGAAGATCCGGGTCGCCGCCGCTCTGCTGCGCTCGGGGCTGTCGGTGAAGGAAACCGCCTACCGGCTGAGT
>JAISYD010000189.1 GCA_031270145.1 Planctomycetota bacterium | reverse complement strand
ACAGGCCGACAAACTTCAGCTTGGGATAGATGGTGAGATAGGCGTCGGCTATGGGGCCGGTAATCTCCCGGTTCCGCCAGTCGATCCGGATCGGCGGAGACTGATAAACAGGGGCGGTTGGTACGCCCTGGGCCGGTCCGGCCTCGCGCCCCGGCTCCGCGGCCGCCGGCGGGAACGGTGTTGGCGCCGGCTGGGCGTTGACGCCGTTTTCCGCCCGGATTTCCGGAAAAACCGTTGGAATGGGCAATAGGGCGGCGAAAAAATCCCGATCCGGCGGGGAATCGGCCGAGAGCGGCGCCGGCCATTCGGCCAGGTCGCCGATCCGCAGGGCCGGAACCGATTTTTGCGGCGGCAGGGCGGCGGAATCGACGGCGGCGCGGCGCGGCTCCCGGCTCCGGTCGCTGCGCCAATTCCAGGGATTATGGGAAAAACGCCGCCAATCCGGTCGCGGCGGTGAGGCGTCCGGGAGCCAGGTCTCGCCCGGCGGTTGCGGCCGGGCCGCCAGCCAGACGGCGGGGCGGTTGGCGGCGAGCCGCCATTCGGCGGGGGAAGGGGCGGGCTTGGCTTGGGGCCGGAGCGCCGGGGCGGCGGGCGGCGGTTGCCAGGCCAGGCTTTCCGCCAGCGGGGGAAGGCCCAGAGAAAACAACAGCGACAGCCGGAACACGCCGGGCCGCCAAGTCAAAAGCAAGGCCAGGGAAATGAGGGCCAGCAGGAAAAAACTCCGCGCGCGATCCAGCCAGCCGGCCGCCTCCCCGCCGGGAAGCGCCGAGCCGCCGTCCGGACCGGCCGCCTGGATTGCGATTCCGCCGCCCGGTTGGAGGATATGAGTGTTTTTTTCCGAATCCATACGTATAATATCGGCGGATCGGCGTCGTCTTCTTCATGACAATTGGCTGGACGCGATTAAGTTGAAGCCATGCCCCGACCCGGCCGATAGTAAAAGAGGCTGTCCGCCTCCGGGCGGGCCGTATTGGAGCCGAAGGATTCGCCATGCTTGCGACCGCTGAAATGTCCCTATTCCGCCGCCGGGCCGGGATATTGGCCGTCCTGGCCGCGTTTTTCGCCACAACGCACCCCTGCGCGGCGCTCCGGGCCGGCGAGGACGCGGCGGAACGGCTGGAAATGATCCGGCGGATAGTGGATGAGCGCGGCGAATACGACCTGGCCGAAAACCAGTTGCGGAGTTTCGTCGAGGCTAACCGGAGCCGGCCCATCGCGGCCGACGCCCTGATGCTTCTCGGCTATTGCCAGGACAGGCAACGGAAGAGCCAGGAGGCCGCGGCCGCCTATGTCCGCGTCCTGGACGAGCATCCCGCCGCCCCCGCCGCCCTGCGGGTCGCGGCCAACCTGGGCGCCGCCGACGCCTTTTTCCGCTTGGGGCGCTTCCAGGACGCCATCCGCCATTACGGCGACGCCGCCTCGCCCGACGCAAGGCCGGAGCAGGCCGAGGCGGCCCTGTTCTGGCGGGGCGAGGCCAATTACCGCCTGGCGAATTCCGAATCCGGCCCGGAGACCAAGGCGCGCTTCGCCGCCGCCGCCGCCGACTTCGCCGCTTTCGTCTCCCGCTTCCCCAATTCCAAGCAATTGCCATCGGCCGTGCTCAACGCCGGATTCGCCTTTTTCGACGCCGGCGATCACCTCCGGGCGCTGGAGTTTTTCCAGCGTTTTGTCCGGGAGTTCCCGGAGGACCGCCGGGCGGAGGAGGCCGGCTACTACGTCGGCGAGACGCTCTACCGCCTGCGCCGGCTTGAGGAGGCCAGGGCCGCCTTCAATTCCCTTCTCGCCTCGCATCCGGACGGCGCCTTCGCCGCCGACGCCCGCTCCGGCTCCGCCTGGACCGACTACGACTCCCGGCGGGTGGCCGAAGCCGCCGCCGGCTTCGAGGAGGCGGCGAAACTCGCCGGAACCGACCGTGACCGGTCATTGTCGTTCCTTTACGACGCCGGTTGCGCCTGGCGCGAGGCCGGCGAGGCGCAAAAAGCCGCCGCCGATTTGCTCGAAGTGGCGAAAACGGTTGAGCACGAGCTCAATCCCCTGGCTTTATACCGCCTGGGGACGCTCTGGCAGGAGCAGGCCCGGGCCGCCCGCGAAAAGTCCGAAAGCGCCGCCTCGCCCGCCGACCGGGAAAAATACCGGGCCATGCAGAAAAAGATCGGCGCCGACTCGGTTCAATACTTCCGGCGCGCCATCGCCACCGGCAAACTGGGGGACGAGGAAATCGAAGCGCGCTCGCTGCTCGGGGAAGTGTTGCTTGACGCCGGCGACCAGGCCGCCGCCGCCGAGGAGTTCGCCGGCGTCGCCTCCCGCTGGCCCAAATCCGACCGCGCCCCCTGGGCCCTTTACCATCAGGCGCTGGCCGAGCGGGGCCGATCCCTGGATGAAAAGAGCGAGGCCGAAAAGGCCAGCCGCCTCCGTCTCGCCGCCGAGGCGCTACGCAAGGCGCTCTCCCATCCCAACGCCGGCATTCGCCCGCAGGCCGCCTGGGCCCTGGCCAGTTATCTGGCCGACCTGGGCGACTCCGAGGGAGCGCGGGAACAATACCGCTGGCTCGCCTCCGAGGCGGTCGGCTGGGCGGCCGGCCGGCGGGACGCCGCCGGCAAGGGCGATCCGGCCCTGGAGGCGCGGGCCGGGGAATACGCGGCCGACAGCCTGTTCCGCCTGGGCGAGTCCTACTATTCCGCCTCCGACCAGCCGCGCGCCTCCGGGTTCTACCAGGAGATCGTCAACCGCTTCAAGGACTCTCCCCAGGCCGCCATGGCCCTGCTGCGGCTGGGGGAAATAGCCGAAAAAAGAGGGGATGTCCGCGCCGCCCTGGAGCGCTATGCCGAGGCGCTGGCCCAGGGCCTTCGCTTCGACAAGGCCAGGGCCGGCGCCGCCGTCGGCTTCGCCCGGCTCAGGCTGGGCGCCCTGCTGGTCCGCGAGGGGCAGCGGAAAAAAGACGACGCCGAGGCGAGCCGCCGCCAGTTGCAGGAGGCGCTGCGCCATCTTGCCGCCGTGGTCGCCGACCCTCCGGATCAACTGGATTTGTCCCGCCCGCGCTATTACCTGGCCGAGGCGAAATACAGCCTGGGCCTGAAGCGCGAGGCGGTTGGCGACTACGAAGCGAGCCTGCGGATCGGCGGCCGGGAAGAGCCGGCCGCCTCCGCCGCCTGGTTCGGCCTAGCCTGGGCCAGGCGGGATCTGGGCGACGCGGCCGGCGCCGCCGAGGCCTGTTCCCGGGTCATTGACGATTTCCCCGGCAGCCCCCTGCGTCCCGAGGCCCTGTTCCTCATGGCCGACCTCCGCCGCTCCAAGGGCGACGCGGCCGGCGCCCTGGAGATATTGGATCGCTTCATCGGGGAATTTCCGGATCACCAGCTTGCGGCGAAAGCGGAGCTGGAACGCGCTTCGGCCCTGGATGAAACCGGCCGGCACGCCGAGGCGGCCGGGGCTTTCCAGAAATTCCTGGACGGGCATCCGGAGCATCCCGACGTTCCCAGCGCCCTTTACCAGCGCTCGCGCGCCCTTTGGAACGGCATCCAGCCCCAGGCCGGGGCGGCGCGGGAGGCCGAGGCCAGGTGGCGCTCCCTGACCGGCGGCCTGGACGCGGCGGAATTGCCGGAGGCGGATCGCCCGCAGGCGCTGGCGGCGGAAAAAGCCATGCGCGCGCTCGCCGGCGAGGTCACGGCGGTGGAGGAGGAGATCCTCGCCGCCCTGCGCAATCTCACCGACAATTATCCCGATTACCAGGTCGCCGACGCCGCCTGGCTGATGATCGGGGAAATCCTTTACGACCGGGGCGACCACCAGCAGGCCCTCGCCGCCTACCGCAAGGCGCTCGAGCTGGCCGGCCGGAACAATTCCGCCCTGGCCGACAAGGCCCAATACCGGCTGGCCTGGAGCATCCAGCGGCTGGCCGAGGAGGCGGAGCGCTCCTCCCTTTCGAATCCGGAGCCGGCCGGGCGCGAGGCGGCCCGCAAGGACATGTGGGATAAGCGGGTGGCGGCCATCGACGCCTTCGAGACCATAATCGGCCGCTATCCGCAAAGCGAACTGGTCGGCGACGCCTGTTTCCGGGCCGCCGAGCTCCGCCGCCGCTCGGGCCAGGACAACGCCGATCCCGCCCGGCGCTCCGCCTGGTTCCAGAGCGCCCTCCAGCGCTACCGCCAATCCCTGGAGCGCTCCGCCGCCAACGCCTCCCACCGCCGGGCGGCCGAATACGGCGAGGGGCTTTGCCTGCTGCTGGACAGCCATCCGGCCGAAGCCCGGGAAATTTTTCGAAAACTTCTGCTTAACCCCGACGGACCGTATGTCCAGGAGTCCTACTGGGGGTTGGGGCAGGCCAGCCTGGATCTGGGCGCCCAGGCCGACGCCGCCTCCGCCTTCGCCCAGGCGCTGGCGCTGGACCGGACCAGCGAGGCGGCGGCCAAATCCCGTTACGGGCTGGGGCTGGCCGCCATTCTGGCCGGCGACCGCGACAAGGCCCGCCTGGAGTTCCTGGCGACCGAGACCGAGTATCCCAACTATCCGGAATGGGCCGCCGCCGCGCTGATCCGGGCGGCCCGCGCCGCCTTGGACGACGGCTTGCGGGACAAAGCGATAAGCGATCTGGAACGGGTCCTGGCCCGCTATCCCGACACCCCGGCCGCCGCCGAGGCCCGCAATCTCCAGGCCGGAATCAGCCGCCGCGACTGACTGATCGCCCGGCGCCGGCGGGAAGACGCCCCGGCCGGGCATTGACAAGGAATGAGACATGCGCACGCGCCTCCGCTTCGCCATAACCATCGCGGCGTTCCTCGCCCTGGCCGGGCTGGCCCGGGCCGACGAGCTGGCTCCCGAATCCATGCTCAACGCCTTCGCGCGGGGCGGCAAGCTCATGTGGGCCATCCTCGCCGCCTCGGTGATCGGCTGCGCCTTCGCGGCGGAGCGCCTCCTCGTCATCCGCCGGCGGGTCCAGATCCCGGGGCGGCTCATGGCGAGGCTCCGCGACGCCATGGTGTCGGGGGGCGTCCCGGCCGGGCTGCGGACGGTGGAGGACAACAAGAGCGCCATGGGCCGGGTCATGCGCTCCCTCCTTTCCCGGAGCGGGGCCACCCGCCGGGAACTCGAGAACGCCGTCGACGACGAAGCCTCGCGCATCCTTTTCGATCTCCGCGCCAACCTCAGGCCCATAGGGGTGATCGCCTCGCTCGCGCCCATGCTCGGGCTCATGGGGACGGTCTTCGGGCTGATCGAGGCGTTCCGGGCCGCCGCCGAACTGGGGATGGACGATCCCAGGAATTTCGCCGCCGGCATAGATCGGAAGAGCACACGTCTGAACTCCAGTCACTCCATT
>JAISYD010000085.1 GCA_031270145.1 Planctomycetota bacterium | reverse complement strand
GGGCCAGAACCTCCCGATCCTCATGAAGATAAACAAGACGGTGGTCAACTGGCTCAAGGATCACATCATGGCGCACGACAAGGAATTCGCCGCCTATTACAAGGCCCGGTGAACCGTTCTTTTCCGGTTCGGCCGCATTCCGCCACAAGGAGGTGCACCTAGAATATTGTGGCGCCCAGTTCCGACTGGTTGGTCATTTTTTGGTAAAGCGCCAGCCAGCCGAAGGCCGGTTTTTCCAGGGGCCGCCACCCGGCGAAGCGGCGGCGGATTTCCGCCCCGTCCACTTCCAGTTCCAGCCGGCGGGCCGGAATGTCGATCCTTATCATGTCGCCGTTTTGGACGATGGCCAGGGCGCCGCCCTCGTAAGCCTCGGGCGACAAATAGCCGATGGCTAGCCCGCCGGTGGCGCCCGAGAACCTGCCGTCGGTTATCAAGGCCACTTCCCGCCCCAGCTTCTTGCCGAGGACCGCCGCCATGAAGGTCTCCAGATGCGGCATGCCGGGCGACCCCCGGGGACCTTCGTAGCGGATCACCACCACGTCCCCGGCCCGGATCTGGTCGTCCAGGAGCGCCCGCCAGCCCGCCGTTTCCGATTCGTACACCTTGGCCGGCCCGCGGAAGCGCAAAGCCTCGCCATCGACGGCTGAAAATTTCACCGCCGCCCCGTTCGCTGCCAGGTTGCCCCTGAGGATGGCGATGCCGCCTTGGCCGGCGATGGGCGAGGCGATAGTGCGGATCACGGCCCCGTCCGGTTTTTTCGCCAATTTGGCGGTATCGCCCAGACGCCCCCACACCCCCTCCGCCCGCGAATGGAGGAGGCCGGCCCGATCCAACTCGCCTAACACCGTCCACACGCCGCCGGCCTGGTCGAAATCCGGCATGGAATAGGTTGGATGGTTGGGGTAGATGGCGCTGATCAGGGGTATTTCCCCGCTGACGCGGTCGAAATCGTCCCAGGTCAGCGCGATGCCGGCCTGGCGGGCCGCCGCCGGCAGGTGCAGCAGGCTGTTGGTGGAGCCGCCGACCGCCATGATGTAGCGGACGCAGTTCAGGAAGCTTTCGCGGTCGATGAAATCCCGGGGCCGGCGGCCAGCCTTGACCAGCTCCACGATCCTGGTTCCGGATTCTCGGGCCAGGCGGCGCCATTCCGGGCTGTTGGCCGCCACGCTGGCGTTGCCGGCCAGGGACAGCCCAAGAACCTCGGCGAAGGCGCACATGGTGTTGGCCGTGCCCATGAAGGGGCAGACGCCGGTGGCGGGGCAGGCGTTCCTAACCACCTCCTTGTAGTCGTCCCGGCTTAGCAGGCCGGCCTGGCAGGCGGCGTAAGCCTGCTTGGTGTGGGTGAGGGTGATCATTTCGCCCTTGGCCCGGCCGGGCGGCATGTAGCCGCCGCTGAACAACACGGCCGGCAGGTTCAGCCGCAGGGCCGCCATCACCATGCCCGGCACCACCTTGTCGCAACTGCCCAGCATCAGCATGCCGTCCAGCTGGTTCCCCTCCACCTGCGACTCGACCTCGGCCGAGACCAGGTCGCGGCTGGGCAGGGTGTAGCGGTCGCCCGGGGTGTTGGAGGGTATGCCGTCGCAAATGCCGGTCACGGGCAACTCGATCGGCAGGCCGCCGGCCTGGCGAATGGCCAGCTTCATCTCGTCCACCACTTCCTTGAAATGGTAGTGGCCGGGGTTCAATTCGTTCCAGGAGTTGACGATGGCCACCTGCGGGCGGGCCAGGTCGCCCTCCCGCGCCCCCATGGCGTAAAAGAGGGCGTTGCGGTGATCGATCGCCTCTTCGCCCAGGCTTTGCGACCGGAGCGGGGCGGCGGTTTCGCGGTTGTCCATCCGGCATCCTCCCTTGGGCCGCCCTCGCGGCCGGCGGCTTACATCAGCAAATTGGGCAGGAACAGGACCAGCGGCTCGATGTAGGTTATGAGCAGCAGCACGACGACCATGGCCAGGAAGAAGGGGATGAAGGCCCGCACGGTGCTGGAGATGGAAATCCTGGCGATGCCGCAGGCCACGAACAGGCAGACCCCCACCGGCGGGGTAAAGAGGCCGATGGCCAGGTTGACCACCATGATCACGCCGAAATGCACCGGATCCACGCCCACGTCCATGACGATGGGGAGGAAGATCGGGGCGAAGATGATCACGGCCGGCGTCAGGTCCAGCCAGGTGCCGACGAACAGCAGCAGGGCGTTGATCAGGAGCAGCAGGGCGAATTTGTTGCCGGTGACGTCGAGGATGAGCCTGGCGATCATGGCCGGCACGCCCTGGTGCGAGAAGAGGAAGCCCAGGGCCGAAGCGGTGGCGATCATCAGCGCCACCTGGCCGGTGGTGATCGACACCTCGGCCATGATGCCGGGGATGTCGCTCAGCCGGAGCTCCTTGTAATAGAACCGGCCCAGGAGGTAGGAATAGAAAACCGCCACCCCGGCCGCCTCGGTGGGTGTGAATATCCCCAGGACGATGCCGCCCAGGATGATGAAGATGCTGAGCATGGCCGGGATGCCCTTGAGAACGATGACGATGGTCTCGCCCCAGGTGAAGCTCTCGTCCCGGGGATAGTTGCGCCGCTTGGTCATGATGGCGGTGACGATCATGAGGACCACGCCCACCATGACGCCCGGGATTATGCCGCCGATGAAGAGTTTGCCGACCGAGGCGTTCGACGACACGGAATAGACCACCATGGGGATGCTGGGCGGGATCATGATCCCGATGGTGGAGGAGGTGGCGGTCACCGCCACCGAGAAATCCTTGTGGTAGCCCTTGTCGATCATGGCCGGGATGAGGATGCCGCCGATGGAGGAGGTGTCGGAGGCGGCCGAGCCGGTGATGCCGGCGAAAAGCATGCTGGCCACGATGTTGATGTAGGCCAGCCCTCCCTTCATGAAGCCCACCAGCGCCTTCGAGACCAGGATGAGGTCGCGGGTGATGCCGCCCAGAGCCATCAGCCGCCCGGTGAGGATGAAGAGCGGCACGGCGATGAGGGTGAAGGTGTCCAGCCCCACGAACATCCGCTGGGTCACCACCATGAAGCGGAGGTCGCTGGTGAAATAGACCCCGGCCAGGGTGGCGAGGCCGGTGCAGACGGCGATGGGGACGTTGACGAGCATCAGCGACAGCATGATGGCGAAAACGATGATGGCGATCATGGCGACGACCTTTCCGCGCGGTACGCTTTTAGTGATGCGACGATTCTAGGAACGCTTCGGCGCCGGGAGGCGGAGCCTCGCCCTCGACCGGCGGCCGGGGCTTGCCGGTTTCCAGGTACCTGAGCAGGAACTCCAGCCCCTGCAGGCCGATGAGCGCGCCCGAGAGCGGCACCACGGCGTAGAACCACTGCATGGAAATGCGCATGATCGGCGTCTTCTGCCGGCCGACGATCCCGAGGAGCCGCCAGCCGAGATAGGCGACCAGGAAGCCGAAGGCGATGATGCAAACCGCCGTCGTCAGGTCGCTTAGCCACTGGCCGCGCTCGCCCAGCCTGGAGCGCAAATAATCGATCCCGAGGTGCGCGTGTTGCCGCATGGCCAGGGCCGCGCCCATGAAGCAATACCAGACGAAGGCGCCGCGGGACATCTCGTCCGTCCAGGTGAAGGGCACCTTGAGGAGCAGCCGCGACAGTATCTGCAGCAGGATGGCCACCACCATCACGATGCCCACCGCCTTCACCAGGCATTTCGCCGCCCTGTCCATGAGCAGCCGCATCGCCGGGGCGTAGACCGCCATAATCGCTTTCACATTCGACCTCCAGG
>JAISYD010000290.1 GCA_031270145.1 Planctomycetota bacterium | reverse complement strand
CTCATCATCATCTTCCTGCTGGTGAAGGTGATTCCGCTGATTTTGTTGACCGTGATTGCCTGGTTCCAGTTCATTGTCCTCGGGGACGTCCTGCGGGAGATTGCGGTCAGCGATTCGACCTCCTCCCTGAACGAGAGCGCGGTCAAGAATATTGAGCGCATCAGCACCGACGCCGCCATGCGGGTGGCCGAATTCCTCTACGGCCGCGACGACGATTTGCTCTATGTGGCCAAAATGAATCCCACGGAGGAGAATTTCGCCGCCTTCCTTAACGCCAAGCGGAAAAGGGTGGTCAAAAGCGGCCGCTGGGAATTGGCTCCCGACGGCAAATCCTGGATCGACGCGGAAAAGTCCGTCCCCATGGGCGCCGGCGTCTCCACCAACCCGGAAAACAACGACCTGGACAGCTTCCATCCCGTCCCGCGCAACGACTTCCAGTATGACGACATTCCGATCTATGATGAAATCACCTTTGTCGGGCTGGACGGCCGGGAGACGATCAAGATGGTCGCCGCCGACTCGCCCAAGCGCAATTTCCCCCTAAGCCGCGACCGGCGGGACGTTTCGAAAAGGGAAAACACCTATGTCGGGGCCGAAACCTATTTCCCGAAGCTGGCCGGTTTGCGGCTGGGCGAAATATATGTTTCCGACGTCGTCGGCGCCTATGTCGGTTCCAATTACATCGGCATGTACACCCCCGACATTGTGGCCAAGGCCGCCGAGGATCGCGGTTACCCGATAGCGTACGAACCGGAGAAACAGGCTTATTCCGGCGCCGAGAATCCCGTCGGCCGCCGTTTCGAGGGCATTGTCCGCTGGGCCACCCCGGTCGCCGGCCCCGACGGCGGCATCACGGGCTACGTGACCCTGGCTCTGAACCACGATCACATCATGGAATTTGTGGATCACATCACCCCCCTGGACGAGCGCTACACCAAGCTGCCTTCCGCCTACGAGGGCAATTACGCCTTCATATGGGACTATAAATGCCGCAGCATCTGCCATCCCCGGCATCATTCCATCGTCGGTTTCGATCCCGACACCGGCGATCCGCAGACGCCATGGCTTGAAACCTCCATTTACCAGGGCTGGAAAAACAGCGGTTTGGAAAAATGGACCGATTACGTCAAGGACAAGCCCGTCTTCCACGAGCAGTCGCGGAGCAAAAAGCCGGCGCCCGAATTGACCCGGGCCGGGCTGGTGGGGTTGGACGGCCGCTATCTCGACAACGCCCCCCAGTGCACCGGCTGGATGGATCTGACCCGGGACGGCGGCTCGGGATCGTTCTACATCCTTTGGAGCGGGCTGTACAAGCTGAACACCGCCGCGGCCATCCCCTATTACACCGGGCAATACGCCCCGTCGGCCGACAACGGCAATTCCCGGCGCGGCTTCGGCTTTGTGGCCATCGGCTCCGAGCTGGACTATTTTACCCGCCCGGCCAAGGCGACCGAGGCCAGGCTGAGGGCGTCCATCGACGAAAACCTGGGGGAGACCGTTTCGCGGCTCATAGTCACCACGCTGATCCTTACCGCCGTGGTGCTTGTCATCGCCGTCTGGATGGCTTGGCATATCAGCCACCCCATAAAAAGCATGGCCGGCAACATGGCCCGCCTGGCCATCGGGGACGTCGGCGACGCCGACGAGGTCTCCCGCTTCGCTCGGAGGCGCCGCGACGAGATAGGGTTGTTCGCCCGCTCCCTGCATGATTTGATCCTGTCCCGCCGGGACGAAATCGCGATAGCCGATTCCATAGCCGGCGGCGACTACACCCGCAGCGTCCAGCTCAGATCGGAATCGGATCTTCTGGGCCGGGCGTTGAACGCCATGATCCGCGTCAACAAGCGGGCCCTCTCCCAGGTCAACCTGGTGGTCGAACAGGTCGGGGACGGGGCGAAGGCGGTGTCGGGCGTTTCCGTGTCCCTGGCGCACGGGGTGGAAACCTCGGAGGCGGTTTTGAAACAGATATCCGAAACGGTCGGCGTGGTGGATCGCCAGGTCCACGAGAACGCCGGCCACGCCCGGGGCGCCAACCAGCTCGCCAGCGCCAGCCGCGACGCCGCCGATCGGGGCTACGCCGCGGTGGTCGAGCTTGCCGGGGCCATGTCGCAAATCCAGCAGGCGGGCAAGAAAATTGTGCTGGTGGCCAAGCTTATCGACGACATCGCCTTCCAGACCAACCTGCTGGCCCTGAACGCCGCGGTGGAGGCGGCGCGGGCCGGGAGGCAGGGCAAGGGCTTTTCGGTGGTGGCGGACGAGGTGCGCAATCTCTCCGCCCGTTCCGCCAAGGCGGCCCATGAAACCGAGGAAATGGTCGAATCCATGGTGAGTTTGATGGAAACCGGCGCCAAGCTGGCGGGAAATTCCGATCGCGAGTTCCAGGAAATCGTCAAAACCACCGCCCAGGTCGCTCAATTGTTCCATAGCATCGCCGAAGCGTCCGACGCCCAGTCGGCGTCGATGTCCTCCATCGTCCAGAGCTTGGGGCAGATAAAGGCCGTGACGCAGGAGAATTCCGACAACGCGCGGCGAATGTCATCCTCGGCCGGCACGCTTTCCCGGCAGGCGGAGGAGCTCCGCCATATGCTGTCGCATTTCCGGCTCGCCTCGGATTCCGGCGATCCGGGCGCCTAGTTTTGTTTTTGCCTGTCGGCCGGCAATCCGATCCCAAAATTCCGCTTTGCCGGGACGGGCTTATGGACGGAATTTCCGTTCCCGGCGGATTATGTGCAAACCCGGCAATCCGGGGTCAAACCTCCAGGCGCTCGTCTAGCGGCGCCACCTCCAGCAGCACCTGCGCCTCGTTCACGGCGGCGCTTCTTCTTCCCTTGATGTCGGCATAATGGGACAAACGGATTTTGCCGGCGGTTATTTGAATTGTTGCATGAAGGCTCGGCAGGGGCCGGCTTCCGCCAGGATGTCCTGGCTGTAGCACTCGACGCTGACGCCGCCGGCATAGCCTGCCGTCTTCAGGGTTTTCAGGAAATCGACCAAGCCGTCCTCGTGGCGGGTCGGCGTCGGAATGGTGCGGCCCACCAGATTGGCGATGTGAGCATGTTTAACCAGGGAAATGTTCTCCCGCAT
>JAISYD010000042.1 GCA_031270145.1 Planctomycetota bacterium | reverse complement strand
CCGACAACCATCATATCGACTCCCGCTCTTCGGGCGCTCCGGATGTCCTCCAATGTCGGGGGGAGCACGGGAGACATAACCTTAATCCCTTTTTTGTGGGCCTTTTCGACAATCAAAGCCTGGATGCGCTGGGTTTCGGGATGTCGCATGTCGTAGAAGGTTTTGCGGTTGGTTGAAAGCGCGTAGTCCGACGGGCCAAAATTGATCACATCGATTCCAGACGCGTCGAGAATATCGTCAATATTGTCGGTGAACTCGAAATCCTCGGCCATGGGTATGACCAGATTGTTTCCGCACGTTCGGAAGTATTCATCATGCCCATAGCCCTTGGCGCCATAGCGGGCGGCCCTGACGGTGGAGTCGAATCCCCTGCGGCCATCCGGCGGGAAGCGGGCCGCCTGGACGCACGCCTCAACTTCGCCTTTGGTTTTCACATGCGGTATGATAACTCCCTCGGCCCCCATTTCAAAAGACTTGCGGATGCTTGCCGCATTGACATCGGGAATGCGCACCAGTGCGCTGATTCCGGCAAGCCTAGCCGCCATAATCAATTTCTCCATGTCTCGATCAACGCCCATGGGGGTGTGCTCTGCGTCCAAAAAGGCGAAGTCGTAGCCCCAATGGCCCAGAATTTCAACTATTGCCGGCGATCCGCCGTAAAGCGTCATGCCAAACACCGGCCCCTCGGCCATCTTCTCTTTCAAGCTCTTCGTCATGTCATCTCCTATTCTTGACGCAGGGATTTCAAGTCCGCTCAACCATGTCTGGCGTCCCATATTTCCAAAGGATCAACAATAAAAACATCTACCATCAATAAGTTGCCAAGCAAAACAGGGCGCACGCGGCAAACAAGCCAATGGATATCATCAGGGGCGGTTGTCGGGCACAGGGGGCTGATTCAAGCGCATAAAGTCGAAAAATGCGGCGCAAGGCTGTTTCAAGGGTTGCGAAACATCGGAACGCTCGTCAACCGGCAACTAAGCTTTCATAGTTCTTGATCGACGTTTCACGATCCGCCAGGATCCTTTCAAGGTGCCGGATCATAAGCAATTGGGCCAAATCACCATCGCGGGCGAAGAGGGCGGCCGTAATGTCGCGATGCGGGATCACGGCATTCGCGGCATGTTCCTTGATAAGGAAAGAATTCCTCCTATACTCAAAAAAAGCCAAAGAAACCGATTTATTGAGATCAATCAATAAATCATTTTTGGCCGACACGGCGATTGCCTGATGGAACGCCTCGTCGAATTGCCCAAGCTTGCCGTATTCCTCTTTGGCCAAGGCGTCCTCATAACGCTGCCGGCAATTGTCTATATCCCGCAAATCTTGGGGCAGTGCGCGTTTGACCGCCAAACGGATGGAAAGGGTTTCCAGTGCCATGCGAACCTCAACCACATCCTGACTTTGCACCTTATGGGAATCAAACCAGGAAACTATCCCGGGCGAGGCGTTGTCCAATTGCTTGGCGGCCAAAAAGGCTCCCCGGCCCGGCAACATTTTGACATAGCCCATCACCTGCAAAACTCGCAACGCCTCGCGAACGGTGGAACGCCCAACCTTCAATACCTGGCAAAACATTTTTTCAGTCGGGAGTTTTTCTCCAACCTGTATTTTGCCGGTCAACAGATACTCCTTAATCTGTTCAACCGCCGCATCAGTTTGAGAAATCCGGGTTACCTGGTTCATGGCAAATCCAGAGTGTTTTATATAAATCCGTCTTGTATGATGAGCATACAATCACTATATCGCCAAACTTACTTTTTGTCAATGCTTTTTTAATTATTTTTTCCACTTGTCTTCACGCATCTCCTGTTTCAAGAAATTTGAACATTTATAACTATTTATTTAAATGCTGTTACAGCAAATAGGGGCAAGCATAGGGATATCTGGAAAAATTATCAGCAGATGATCAGATCGTCCGTCTTATAGCATGATTGCGTGAAAAATCTCAATATTTGTCAAATATCGGACAATAAATCGACAGTCAAAATTTTAGGAAGAAAGGTTTTTCCCGCACTTAGCCCCGCTAGCCGTACGTGGACCAGACCGAGTCTCCACCTTGCCCAGTTCAATTTCCATCCTAGCCCTGAAAAACCGGCCTTCCACGCAGGCGACCCCGGGAGGCAAAAACGATTCCTGGATAATTCGCTTGCCAAACGGGACAAAAACACGTATAATCGAATTCTGTTTGTGGAGGACTTTGCCGCCGCGCGCAAAAGCTTTAAGGAAACCGACAGGATGGCCGACAGACAGCGATTTTATTATTTTTGGCGTTTTTATCGCCTTTTCCCGATCCGGGGGATGGGGGGCGGCTAGTTTTGCGTTTTGAAACCAGCTGAATCCGCTTCGCATCCCGGCTGGATCAGCCGGTTTTTTCATTTCCGCCCTCCGTTTCCCTCCGCGGCGCCTCAAGGGAAAACGGGAAGGCGGAGGAACAAGGGGGCGGCCCGTGGCGAACGCGCGCGAAACAATTGGCATAATAGGGCTAGGCGCCTTTGGCCGCTTCATGGTCAAACACCTTTCGCCCTGGTTCGATCTATTGGGATACGACAAATCCATGCCGTCCCCGGAGCTCCTGGCCAGGGAGGGAGGCGGCAAGCTGCGTCCCGCCTCCCTGCCGGAGACCGCCGGCTGTGACGCGGTGATCTTCGCCGTTCCCCTCGACGCCCTGGCGGCGGCGGCGGCGGCGGCGGCCAGGCATATGCGCCCCGGCATTCTGGCCATGGACGTCACCTCGGTAAAAACCCGGCCGGTGGAAATCCTCTCCCGGCTCCTGCCGGAAACGGTCGATATTTTTTGCACGCATCCGCTTTTCGGCCCCCAATCGGGAAAAAACGGCATATCCGGACTTAGGATCGCCCTTTGCCCGGTCCGCATCGGCAAGGAAAGATACCACCGGGTATTCGACTTCCTGACCGACAAGCTGAGACTGCTGGCCTTGAAAACCTCCCCGGAAAGCCACGACCGGGAAATGGCCAAGATCCAGGCCGTGACCCATTTCATGAGCCGGGTGCTCAACGAAGTGGGGCTGGAACCTTCGCCCATGGCCACCCGCGCCTACGAAAAACTTCAGGAATTCTCCTCCATCGTGCTTTCCGACTCATGGGATCTTTTCCTGACCATCCAGAAAGGAAATCCCTACGCGGCGGAGATACGAAAGCGCCTGCGGGAGGAAATGGACAAGCTGGAGCGGCGGCTAGGAGAAAACGGCTCATAAGACCGGATCGACGCCGACGCCCAGCTCCGCCAGCATCCGGAAAAAGCCGGGGCAGGTTTTGGCCACGCAGCCGGAGTTTTCGATGCCGATGCCGTTGGCGGCGGCGCCCAGCAGGGCGAAGGACATGGCAAGGCGATGATCGTCCCGGGGGTCGACGACGATCCGGCGGATTCCGCCAGGCCGGGCGGGATGGACGGTTATGCCGTCCGGAGCCTCCTCCGTTACGACCCCCGCCTGTCCGAGCAGGGCGGACAGAGCGGACAGGCGATCCGACTCGTGCCCCCGGATGTGGGCCAGGTTGGTAAGGCGGATCGGCTGATCGGCGAAAACCGCGAGGACGCCCAAGGTGACGGCCAGCTCCGCCATGGCCCGCATGTCGAGGGAAAAACCGCCCCGGAGCGGCAATGGCCCGCCCACGGCCGTGACGCCGGCCGGTGAAGCGGTTATGGCGCAGCCCAGGCGGGAAAGGACGCCGAGGAAACGGGTTCCGGGCTGGCGGGAGGCCGGATCCAGGTTGATCACCGCGATCCGGCTTCCGGTCAGGGCGGCAAGAGCAAGGAAATAGGCGGCGGTGTTGGCGTCAGCCTCCATTTCGACCGCCGCGGCCCGATAGGACGCCGGAGCGTCGACAAGGACAACCAGATCGGAGCCGTCCGGCGCCGCCCGGGCCTCGACCCCGAAGCGGCGCATAAGTTCCAGGGTCATGTCGATGTAGGTTTCCTCCGGGTCGAGATTCCGGATCACCACCCTGGCGGGCCGGCGGCACAGAGGGGCGGCCAGCAGGACGCCGGAGGCGAATTGGCTGGATGCGGCGGCCGAGACGACGACGGTCCCGCCCGACAAGCCGCCGCCCCGCACCTCCAGCGGGAACGACCGGTTCGGCATGGCCG
The DNA here is from genome assembly GCA_031270145.1 of Planctomycetota bacterium. Taxonomy (GTDB): domain Bacteria; phylum Planctomycetota; class SZUA-567; order SZUA-567; family SZUA-567; genus JAJBSZ01. The sequence continues at coordinate 5,648 of JAISYD010000042.1, read as the reverse complement.
GCTCCAGTCCGGCGCCCCATTGCCGCAAGGCGTCGAGGAGCGGCTGGAGCGGCCGGGCGGCCAATTGCGGCGAGGAAACGAGGCGCCAGGCGCCGGCGGGCGCGGCGGCCAGCAGGCCGGGCAGAAAGCGCCCCACCGTGCCGGAGGCGCCAAGATGGATTTCGCCGGACTGGTTGGGGAAGGCGAGGCCGCGTCCCGGCAAGACCAAGACGCCGCCTTCCCGCCTGGCGGGGACGCCCAACTCGGCTAAAACCGAAATGGCGGCCCGAACGTCGGCCGAATCGGGGAGGCGGCCCAGGCGCGACTCGCCATGGGCGGCGCCGGCCAGAAGGATGGCGCGGTTCGCCATGCTTTTGCCGCCCGGGACGGCCAAACCGCCAGCCAGAGGCCGGCCGACGGGCTTTATGTTGATCCGACTCGGAAAGGCGCTTGTTTTGTCCACGGAATACAAACTTTCGCACAGGAGAACGAAAATGTCATGGTCGCGCGGCAGTTGGCGTTCGCAAAAAACGCGGCAAATACCCGACTATCCGGATCCGGCGGAGTTGCGCAACGCCGAAGACAGGCTGAAAACCTATCCGCCCTTGGTGTTCGCCGGGGAAATCCGCCGGCTCAAGGCGGAGTTGGCCCGGGTGGCGGCCGGCGACGGCTTCCTCCTCCAGGGGGGCGATTGCGCCGAGACCTTCGCCGATTTCAACACCTTCAACATCCGGGACACCTTCCGGGTGCTGCTGCAAATGGCCCTGATCCTCACCTTCGTCGGTGAAAAGCCGGTCATCAAGGTGGGCCGGGTGGCCGGGCAGTTCGCCAAGCCTAGAAGCAACCCGACCGAGAAAACCCCGGACGGTGAAATCCTAACCTATCGCGGCGATATGATCAATAGCCATGACCCGGCCGGACGCACGCCGGATCCCGAGCGGATGATCCGCTCCTATTTCCAGTCCGCCGCCACCCTCAACCTGCTCCGGGCCTTCGCCAGCGGCGGCTACGCCGACATCCACACGGCCAGCAAGTGGCTCCTGGACTTCGTCGGCGGCAGCCCGGCCCGCGAAAGGTACGAGACGCTGGCCAAAAGCATCGACAAGACCATCGGAGTCATGCGGGCCTACGGCAAATTCGCGAACGACGCGGTCGAGGGGCATCCGCAGGGCATCGACTTCTACAGCTCGCACGAGGCGCTCTTCCTTCCCTACGAGGAGGCGTTGTGCCGCAACGACAGCCTCACCGGGGATCCGGTGGCGGCCTCGGCCCACTTCCTCTGGCTGGGGGAGCGCACCCGGGATGCCAACGGCCCGCACACCGAATTCCTCCGGGGCGTCATAAACCCGCTGGGCATAAAATGCGGACCGGGCGCCGACGCCCGCGAGGTGGAGCGGCTGCTGGAGAAGTTGAATCCGGGCAATGAGCCGGGCAGGATCACCCTAATCCTCCGGGCCGGGGTGGACAAGGCGGAGAACGTTTATTCCCGCCTGATTCGGGAAATGGTCTCGGCCGGTCGCGAGGTGGTGTGGTGCGTCGACCCCATGCACGGCAATCCGCGCCAAACCGCGTCAGGCGTCAAGACCCGCCACTTCGCCGACATCCTGCGGGAGTGCGGGATTTTCATCGACGTCTGCCGCGCCGAAAAGGTACATCCGGGCGGCCTGCACCTGGAAATGACCGGCAAGAACGTGAGCGAATGCCTGGGAGGAGCCGACGCCGTGGAAGATCTTTCCCGCAGCTACGAGACCACCTGCGATCCGCGGCTCAACGCCTCCCAGGCGCTTGAGTTGGCCTTTGCCGTGGCGGAACGCCTTTCCACGCGGTAAAATGGAGTGGGTTCGACAAAAGCCAAAAGGAGCCGACATGGGAAAAGTCCACGATCTCGCCCTCACCCTAGCCATGGAGGCGGACGAAGCGGCGCCCGCCATGGCGACGGCCGACGGCAGCCGGAAGAACGCCGCCCTGCTGGATTTGGCCAACCGGCTGGAAAAGTCGGCCCGGCGCGTCATCCTCGCCAACCGCAAGGACGCGACGGCGGCCAAAAAGGCCGGATTCTCCCCCGCCCTGCTGGATCGCCTGAGCCTGGACGCGAAACGCGTTTCGGCCATGGCCGAAGGGGCCAGGCAAATCGCCGCGCTCCCCGATCCGGTGGGCCGGATGCTGGGGGGAGGCTTGCGACCGAACGGCCTGCGCCTCAGCCGGATCAGCGTGCCGCTCGGGGTGATCCTGATGATTTACGAGTCGCGGCCCAACGTCACCGTGGACGCGGCCTGCCTCAGCCTGAAATCCGGCAATGCCTGCATCCTCAGGGGCGGCCGGGAGGCGCTGGCCTCCAACCAGGAATTGGGCCGGCTTATCGCCCTCTCCCTCAAGGCGGCGGATCTGCCGGAGCGGGCGGCCCAAGTGGTGGGGGTCGCCGACCGGGAATTGGTGTCGGCGCTCCTGGCGCTGGACAAGCTCATCGATCTGGTGGTGCCCCGAGGCGGCAAGGGATTGGTGAAAACGGTCCTCGAACACAGCCGCATACCCGTTCTGAAGCACCTGGACGGCATCTGCCACACCTATATCGACGCCTCGGCCGATCCCGCCCTGGCGGAGCGCGTCGTCCTGAACGCCAAGACCAGCCGCCCCTCGACCTGCAACGCCACCGAGACTCTGCTGGTCCACCGGGACATCGCCGCCGCCTTCCTGCCAGGCTGCCTGGCCGCCCTGGCCGAAGCCGGGGTGGAAATCCGGGCCGACCCGGAGGCGGGCAAAATCGCCGAAAAAGCCGGGGTGCGGACCGTCGCGGCCACGGAGGAGGACTGGAAGACCGAGTACAACGATCTCATCATCTCGGTGAGGGTGGCGCCGGACATCGGCTCGGCCATCCGGCACATCAACACCTACGGCTCGCGCCACACCGACGCCATCGTCACCGCCAGCCTGGCCGCGGCCGAACGCTTCAAGCTGGAGGTCGACAGCTCCTCGGTGATGGTGAACGCCTCGACCCGCCTAGCCGACGGCTACGAATACGGTCTGGGGGCGGAAATCGGCATCTCGACCGACAAGCTCCACGCCAGGGGGCCGGTCGGCCTGGACGGACTCACCACCTACAAATGGCTGGCGGAGGGGGACGGACAAATCAGGGAATAGGCTTCCCGCCGCCTTCGGCGCGGCGGTTGGCGGGGCAAGCCGGGCCGAACCGGAACCGCCTAGAGATACTTCTTCAGTTTATCCGCCAACTCCCGCGGATCGCATTTCGGTATGAAGCCGTCCGCCTCCACCTCGGTGGCGCGACTGATCATGTTGTCGTTGGTGATGGAGCTGTGCAGGAGCACCGGCAGAACCCTGAGCGTGGCGTCGTGCTTGATGTTGTAGGTAAGGGTATAGCCGTCCATCCGGGGCATCTCGATGTCGGAGAGAACCAGGTCGATCATGCTGAAAATGCTTTTCTTGGCCGCGTCCGCCTCCTTTCGCATCGCCTCAATGCGCTCCCACGCCTCCTGGCCGTCGCCGGCCTCGATGACATTGATTCCGGACGAGGAGAGCGCCTTTTTGGTGCGCTTGCGAATGAGGGGGGAGTCCTCGACCAGCAAGATGTTGACTGTTTTCTTTTTGACCTCGGTCATTTTGCCGAGTTCGGCCCCCATGTCGCCGTAAAGCTGGATGGCGTTGCCGACAATCCGCTCGAAGTCCAGGACAAAGGCCACCTGAGCCTTATCGGCCGGCCGCGATTCCCCGGCTTTTCCGGCTTTGCCGCCTTTTCCGTCGCCCGTCGGCTTTTTGGACTGGACGTCGTTAAGTTTCGACATCAGGATGATGCCCACCACATAGTCAAACTGGATGAGCCCGCCGGTGGAGGGAGGGGGCATGATGTCCGACCACGATATGTACGACACCCGCTCCACCGCGCTCACCAGAAACCCCACCGTCTGGCCGGAAAACTCGCAGATCAGGGCGATTTGCTCCCATTCGGATCGGCGCTGGCCCTCGGACATCAGCCCGAGAATAACCCCCATGTGGACTATCGGGACGGTGCGGTTGCGCAACATCATCATGCCGACGAAGCCCGGGGGCGAGTTCGGGATGGCGCGGAGGGGCGCGACGGGAACGAATTCGCGGGTCTTGAAGGCATTGATGGCGAAAACATGGGTGCGGCCGCCTCCATGTCCGTCGGGAGCCACGATGTTGAAATTGATCATGCCGACCTGGTTGGAGCCGATATAAACGGTGTCGACCTGGCGCGAGCTTTCGGCCTGGCGCTTGCCGGCGTCGTTGAAGGCCTTGGCGGCCGAGATGGCGACCCGGGCGGTGAGGCTGGCGGTTTCGATGACCAGGCCGATCCTGCCGTCCGGAAGCACGGCGGCGCCAGCCACCAGGCCGGAGTTGGCGAGCGGCCCGTCCAGCGCGCGGATGACCACCTGAGAAGAGCCCAAGGTTTCGTCGACCAGGACCGCCGCCAGCGTTTCGCCGGTCTCCACCACCACCAGCACCCCGTCCTCCGGGGTGGTTGCGTCGGACTCGATGCCGAATTCCCGGCCCAGGAAAAGCACCGGCAGGATGACGTTGCGAATGGTCACGATGGTCCCCCGGGTCTCGATCAAGCCGATGTCGGATGGCTTGGGGCGGAAACATTCCCGCACCTGCGCCACCGGGATGACCAGTATGTTTTTGCCGACCCGCATCAGCATGCCGTCCATGGCCGCAACCATGAGGGGGAAACGCATCCGCACCGTCGTCCCCTTGCCCTCGGCGGTGTGGATCTCCACCTTGCCCCGCAGGTTGTCGATGGATTCGCGGACGATCTCCATGCCAACGCCCCGGCCGGAAAGGCCGGTCAGCTTCTTGGCGGTGGAGAGGCCGGGAAGGAACACCAGATCGGCCAGTTCCCCCTCGCTCAGCTTGGCGTCGGGAAGGATCTTGCCCATGCTGACCGCCTTGTCGCGGATGGTCTTGATATCGAACCCGCCGCCGTCGTCCCCGAGTTCAATGGAGATGTCGGAGTTGGTGCGGGAGGCGGAGATGGTGATGGCGCCGCGCTCCTGCTTCCCGGCCCGGCGGCGGACGTCGGCCGGCTCAATCCCGTGATCGACGGCGTTACGGGTGATGTGGATGAGGGCGGCCGAGAGGTTTTCCACAATGGAGCGATCCACCTGGGTGTCGATGCCCCGCATGTTGATTTCGATCATCTTGCGGCTGGCCCGGGCGGCCTCGGCGGCGGCGCGGCGGACCGCCATGAACAGCGGCCGGATGGAGGTCATGCGCAGGGAATTCGCCAATTCCTGAAGGCGGGCGCAGGACCGGGCCAGGTTGTTGGTCTGGAGGGATAGGCCGTCCTGCCCCGCCAGCTTGGTGGTGATGTAGGAGCCGAGGAGCGAGACCTCGCCCACGATTTCCAGAAGATCGTCCAGGCGCGCGACATCGACCGAGATGGCCTTGACCTTGTTTTCCTCGACCTTTTTTTCCACCACCTCCTTCTTGAGCGCGGCCGTGTCGCCGGCGGCGCCCAGCAGTTCGCCGGACTCGATGATCGTGTCGGCCGGGGATTTTCCGTGCGAACCGGTTTTCCCGGCTTTAGGCGCGGCCGCGTCGCCGGCGGCGCCCAGCCGTTCGCCGGACCCGATGATCGTGTCGGCCGGGGATTTCCCGCGCGAACCGGTTTTCCCGGCTTCCGGCCTATCGTC
>JAISYD010000028.1 GCA_031270145.1 Planctomycetota bacterium | reverse complement strand
GAGCGCCTGGAGGACGCCAACCTGGCGATGATCAGCGTCGCCGGCGAGTACGCGAAATACGAGGCGGCCCAGGCCCTGTCGGCCGGCCTCGACGTGTTCCTGTACAGCGACAACATCTCTCCGGCCGACGAACTCGCCCTGAAACGCCTCGCCGCCGGCAAGGGCTTGCTCGTCATGGGACCGGATTGCGGCGCCGCCATCATCCATGACACGCCGCTCGGCTTCGCCAACCGCATCCGGCAGGGCACGGTGGGCATCGTCTCCACCAGCGCGACGGGACTGCAGGAGGTCGGCTGCCTCCTCGACCGCTGCGGCCTCGGCGTCAGCCTCGCATACGGCGTCGGCGGCCGCGACCTTGCCGACGCCATCGGCGGCCTCTCCACCCGGACCGCCCTGGCGCGCCTGGCCGGCGATCCGAAAACGCGGTTCGTCATCGTCATCGGCGACCACCCCGGCCCGAAGACCCGGCGGGAGCTGGCCGAGCTCTGCCGGCGCCTGGGGAAACCCGCGCTCGTCCGGTACATGGGAGCCGACGAATACCGCCTCGAGGCCGAGGCCGGGATCCCCCACGCCGACACCTTCAGGGACTTGGTGGGCATGGCGGCGGGGCGCATAGCCTCGATCCTGGACACGTCGGATCTGGATTTGCCGTCTCCGGACGCCGACGAAAGGGCCGCGGCGCCGGCCCCGGGATTCGTCCGGGGGATTTTCAGCGGGGGGGCCCTCTGCCACGAATCGGCCGAGATCTGCCGCGCCCTCCTTCCGGGCGCGGTGTACGCCAATGTCCGCGCCCGGGGGACGGAACGGATCGACGGCCGCGAATCCCCCGCCGGCCACGTGTTTTTGGACATGGGAGCGGACGGCCTAAGCATGGGGAGGCCGCATCCCCTCCTCCACCCCGGGCGGAAGCTGGCGAGAATCGAGCGCGAATTATGCGATCCCGGGGCGTCCGTGATCCTCACCGACGTCATCCTCGGGAACGCCGCCGCCCCGGATTACGCGGCCCAGATGATCCGCGCCCTGGATCGCGCCGCCGCGCTCAGCGGCGGCGCGAGCCGGGAAAAGCGGGTTGTGGCCAACGTCTGCGGCACCGAGTCGGACGCGCCCAGCCGCTCGTCGCAAATCGACATCCTGCGGCGAGGCGGCGTGACCGTCCTCGGCAACAACGCCCGGGCGGCCGCCCACGCCGCGAAGCTTTCGCTTGGGGGGACGAGCTGATGGCCGGGGCATTGCGCGCCGTGAACATCGGCCTCGGAGACTTTTTGTCCCCCTTCCGGGATGGCGGGACGCCGTTCGTCGACGTCGACTGGAAACCGCCGGCGCAAGGGGATCCCGAACTCATCGACATCCTGTTCGACCTGACGGCCGGCTTCCGGGACGCGCACGGCGCATCCCTGATCGACCAGGCCAATCAGACCGGGCTGCGCCGCATTTTGGCGGCGCAGCCGGTGGTCAGGCGCGTCCTGCCGGCCCGCGAGCTCATCCCCGATTTCGACGAGAACGTCATCCTGCACGCCGGCCCCCCCATCGAATGGGAAAACATGTGCGGGCCGATGCGGGGCGCGATCCTGGGCGCGGTCCTCTACGAGGGGCTCGCCCCGGACGAGGCCGGGGCGGAGCGGCTGCTCCACTCGGGAAGCGTCGTCTGCCGGACCAATTTCAGCCGGGGCGTGGTCGCGCCCATGGCGGGCGCGGTGTCCCGCTCCATGCCCCTTTTCCTCGTGGAAAACGAAACCGCCGGCAACGTCGCCCATTCGCCGATCCATGAGGGCTCCGGGCGCGCGCTCCGCTTCGGGGTGAGCCGTCCGCCGGTGCTCGCGCGCCTGAAATGGCTGGAGAGGACGCTCGCCCCCGCCCTCGACCGGGCGCTTGCCGCCGCGGGGGGCGTGGCGCTAAAGCCCATCATGTCCCAGGCCCTGCTCATGGGGGATGAAATGCACCAGCGCAACGTCGCCGCGAGCCTGGCGTTTCACCGCTCGCTGGCCGCCGGGCTCGTCGACGCGGCGGAAAGCTCCGACGATCTGAAGGGCATCGTGTCGTTCCTGACCCTGGAGAACGAGCAGTTTTTCCTCAATCTCGCCATGGCGGCCGCCAAGACGGCCATGGACGCCGCGCGCGGCATCCCCCATTCCACCCTGATCACGGCCATGAACCGGAACGGCGTCGACTTCGGGCTGCATCTCGCGGCCACCGGCGACCGCTGGTTCACCGCGCCGTCGCTTTACCCGAAGGGGTTGTATTTCCCGGGCTACAGCGAGGCCGACGCCAATCCCGACATGGGCGATTCCGCCATTGTCGAATGCTATGGCGTGGGCGGGATGGCGTTAAGCGCCGTCCCGTCGGTGGCGCACCTGGTGGGGGCCGGCAACCTCATGGAATCCCTCGGCTACACCTTCGAAATGAACCACATCTGCGTCGGCCGGGATCCCGACCTCGCCATACCGAATTGCGACTTCGCCGGCGCCCCCGCCGGCATCGACGTCCGGCGGGTGGTGGCGACAGGCATATTGCCGCTGATCATTTCCGGGGTCGCCCACCACCAGGCCGGCATCGGGCAGGTCGGCGCCGGCCTGGTCACCCCGCCCATGGAGGTCATGAACAAGGCCCTCCGCGCCTTTCATCGAATGGCGGTTAAATGAACCGCGCCCCGTTCTCCGACCCCGCGATTCCCGTCATTCGGGCGCATACGACGGGCGGCGCGGCGGCCTCCATCCTCGGGGACGGAAGGCCGCTCGAGGTCGCCGCCGTTTTCGAGAGGAGCTTTTATTGCCGCGACGCCGGCGATCGCTGGCTGTGCTTTTTGCGCGACGACCTCGAGCCGGGCCCGCTGCACGCGCTCGCCTCGAACTGGCCCGCCCGCCCGCGCGAACATGTCTCCCCGGGGCAAACGCTGGTTTTCCGCGGCGGCGGCGCCTGGCGCGGGCCGACGCTTGGAATCGAGTGCGGGGCGCGGCGGGAATGGCGGCCGCCGCCGTTCCCGCCGCCGGATGCCGCGGCGCTGCGCCGGGCGCTCCCCCGGCTGCGGGAAGCCATGCGGGCGTTGGCCCCGCCCGACACCCTGGCGGGATTGCTCGCCGGAAACGCCCGCCCCGGCGGCGGCTGGCGGCGGCTGGCGGCGACGGAGGCGCTGCGCGGCCTGGCCGCGCTGACCCGCTGGCTTTCCGGCCCGGGCGGACGCTCGCCGCGCGAGGCGGTCCTGGGGTTGCTGGGGCTTGGGGCCGGCCTGACGCCCACCGGCGACGACGTGCTGGCCGGAACGCTTCTCGCGCTCCACGCGCTCGGCCGGGAAAGGGAAAGGCGGGAATTGGCGGCGGCGGCGCTGGAGCAAGGGCCGGCGGGGACCAACCGGATCAGCCTCGCCCATTTGCGCGCCGCCGCCGCCGGCCAGGGCGCCGCGCCGTTCCATGACGCGCTGATCGAGTTGAATCGCGGGGGCGAGGCGCTTGACGGCTGCCTTCGGCGCATCGGCGGCATCGGCCATAGTTCCGGCTGGGACGCGCTGGCGGGGATGGCGGCGACGCTTGAATCGCGCGCGGAGGCGCGCCAACCAGGCTGAGCGCCGGCCGCGGCTTAAGCGTCAGCCGGCAAAAACGTGCGTCCCCTTCCCCCGGCGAATGGCGTCGCCAAGGTTCGAGGGGCTGGTAATGACGACCTCCCCGCCCCCCTGAAGGATGAAGTCTATGGCGGCCCGGATTTTCGGCCCCATGCTTCCCTGGGGGAACTGGCCGTCGGCCAGGTGCTTTCGCAGGGCGTCGACGCCGATTTCCGCGAGCTCCTCCTGCCGCGGGGTGCCGAAGTTGACGCAAACATTGTCGACGCCGGTGGAAATGACGAACAGATCCGCGCCCAGGGAATTGGCGATGAGGCGCGAGGTCAAATCCTTGTCGACGACCGCGTCCACGCCCTGGTAGCCGTCGTCGCCCAGGATCACCGGAATGCCGCCGCCGCCGCCGCCGATGACGTTGTAGCCGTTGTCCAGCATGCCGCGCATGGCTTCCAGATCAATTATCCGGATCGGCTTCGGGGACGGCACGATCCGGCGGAACCCCCGGTTGGAGTCCTCCTTGAGTATCCAGCCGGGATTGTCGCGCCGCACCTTCTCAATCTCCGCGCGGCTGTAGAAGCCGCCGATGTACTTGTCCGGCTCCCGGAATTTGGGATCCCGGGGATCGACTTCGACCCGGGTGACCAGCGCGGCCGTCCTGGACGGCAAACCGCGCCGGCGGAGCTCGTTGTCCATCGCCTGCTGGATCATGAAGCCGATGTTCCCCTGGGTGTCGGCGACGCAGTTCAGGAGCGGCAGGAAATGCAGCCCGGCGTAACGGTTCGCCATTTCCGACCTGAGCAGGAGATATCCCACCTGCGGACCGTTGCCGTGGGTGATCAGGACCCGCCAGCCGTCCTCGATGACGTCGACGATGGGCTTGACCGTCTTCACCACCGCTTGGTACTGGTCGGGGAGCGCGGCCTTGTCGTCGAGAATGAGGGAATTGCCGCCGATGGCGATCACCGCCAGCTTTTTCGAAGCCATGACATTCTCCAAAAAAGGATCGAAACCGCAATAATGAGAAATAAGCAACTTCCTTGCCAAGCGTGAAGCCAAACCGCGAAACGCGCCGCGAAACGACGGCGACGGGCGCCGCGCCCGGCTGCCGGGATTGCGCCCGCCAATACGCAAACACGATCTCCAAAACAAATTCGGGGCATTTGCAAGGCGATTGAAAATCCGGGATGGATTTTTCCCGCCCGGCTTGACATTCAATCATGTATGGCATTGACGCCATGATTGGGGCGCGGATGCCCCAGGTTGATGTTTACCGATAAGGAAAAACATGTCCGCCGGAGCCGGGAGAGCGGAAAATACGCAAAAAAAGCTTGCGGAATTTGCCGGCGGGCCGCAGAATGGCGTTAAGCAAAATAAAATAACGGACAACGCCAGCAAAGAACGGAGGACGCCTATCGAGCCATAAGCACCCCGCGCGAATCCCCATCACTTTCCTGAACGCCCAGGGCGCCCGGTTGGAAAGCCTTCCCGGCTTTTCGCTTGTCGGGCTGGCGCAGGCCGGCTTCCAGGCGGCTTTACCCGCCCTTGGGAAGCTTTCCGACCTGCTAGCCCGGGTCGCCCTGGTGCCGAGTAAGCTCCGGATTGCCGGGGCGCGGCGTTTATCGGGCCGCGTACGCCCTAAAAACACCTGGCCGGCGCAAAGCGCCTCTTCGCGCCATCTGTCCGACAAGCGGTTGCGGTGGAAGTGGTTTCGTTTCCGGAGCTTCCCCGGAAAGGGCGGACAGCCATGGCGAAAAACAGTTATGCCGTCAGCGACGAGTTTTGGGAAAAGGTTCGGC
>JAISYD010000003.1 GCA_031270145.1 Planctomycetota bacterium | reverse complement strand
CGCGGCCTCGCCCTCGACTACCTGGCGGCCGGCATCGACCCAGCCGGTACGACAATCTACCTCCAGTCGGCGGTGCGCGAAACCTCGGAACTGAACCTGATCCTGGAAATGCTGGTCAGCGTCAACCGCCTGAACCGCGTCCCCAGCATCAAGGACATGGCCAGGGCCGCCAATCTCTCGGACGAGGAGCTCCCGTTCGGCTTGCTGGGCTACCCCGTCCTGCAGGCCGCCGACATCCTGCTGCCCCGCGCCCACCTGGTGCCGGTCGGCAAGGACAACGAATCCCACGTCGAGGTTACCCGCGAGGTGGCGCGGCGCTTCAACCAGCTTTACGGCGAGGTGTTCCCCGTGCCGGACGCCCTCATCGGCGAGGTGCCGACCCTGCTTGGCACCGACGGCCAGGGCAAAATGTCCAAATCGCTCGGCAACGCCATTTACCTCTCGGACGACGCGCGGACGGTCGAAAAAAAGGTGCGCGGCATGTACACCGACCCCAAGCGCATCCACGCCGACATCCCGGGGACGGTGGAGGGCAACCCCGTTTTCCAGTACCACGACGCCTTCAACCCGGACAAGGCCCAGGTGGAGGATTTCAAGCGCCGTTACCGCGAGGGGAAAATCGGCGACGTCGAGATCAAGGACGCCCTGGCCCTGGCCGTCAACAACTTCCTCGCCCCCATGCGCGAACGCTACCGGCGCTTCGAGGAGGATCCCGGCTTTGTCGACCAAGCCATCGTCGACGGCACGGAGCGGATGCGCGCCGTCGCCGCCGCCACCATGCGGGAGGTGCGCTCCGCCATGGGCCTGGCCGGCGCCATGAACCGCCTGTCGCGGGCGGCCGAAAAACGGCGGAAGCGTTTGGAAAAAGCCCCTTCGGGGCGGACGGGCGGCGAATAGGCGGCAATTCCCCAAACCGGCGTTTTGCCCGGCGCGGAGGGAAGGAAAGGCGCTCATGTGCGGAATAGTCGCGGCCATCGGCATCGCCGACGCCGTGGGAGTGGTGCTGGACGGCCTGGATTCGCTTGAATACCGGGGTTACGACTCGGCCGGGGCGGCTTGGCTCGAGAACGGCGGGTTGCGGGTGATCCGGACCCCCGGCCGAGTGGCCGACCTCAGGGCCAGGATGAGCGCGGAGGATGTCGGCGACGCCCGCTGCGCCATTGGGCATACCCGCTGGGCCACCCACGGCCAGCCGTCGGAAAAAAACGCCCACCCCCAGGTCAGCGCCGACGGACGGGTGGCGGTGGTGCACAACGGCATCATCGACAACTACGCCAGCCTCAAGGAGGAGCTGGAAAAGGGCGGCGCCGTTTTCAAGTCCGACACCGACACCGAGGTGATCGCCAACCTGGTCGCCTCCCGCTACCGGGGCGATTTGCTGAAAACGGTCGAAGAAACCCTTCCCCTCCTGGACGGGACCTTCGCCCTGGCGTTCATGGCGCCGGAACAGCCCGACCTGCTGGTCGTAGCCCGCCGCAGCAGCCCCTTGAGCATCGGCCTGGGCGACGGCTTCAATCTGGCGGCCTCGGACGCCGTGCCGCTCGTCCCCCACACCCGCCGGGTGGTGTTTCTGGAGGATGGGCAGGTGGCGGCGCTCAGCGCCGGCCGCTGCGTGGTGCGGCAAAACGGCGAGCCGGCGGCCTTCAGCGTCTCCGAAATCGCCTGGTCCGCCGAGGCGGCGCTGAAAAACGGCTATCCGCATTACATGCTGAAGGAAATTTTCGAGCAGCCCATGACCCTTGAAAACATGTTCCGGAACCGGCTGCGCCTGCCCATGTCCCCCGACGCCGATCCGGAATTCACCCTGGACGGCATGTACCGGCTGCCGGACAGCTATTTCCAGGGAGTGAGCCGCATCGTCCTGCTGGCCCAGGGGACGGCCTACCACGCCTGCATGGTGGGCCGCAACATGCTGGAGCGGATCACCCGCATCCCCGCCTATCCCGAATACGCCGCCGACTTCCGCTACCGCGATCCCATTCTCGATCCCTCGGTCCTGGCGATCGCCGTCACCCAATCCGGGGAAACCATGGACACCCTGCACGCGGTCCGGCTGGCCCGCGAGGCCGGCTGCAAAGTGCTGGCGGCGGTGAATGTGGTCGGCAGCTCCATCGCCCGCGAGGCCGACGCCGTTTTTTACCTGAACTGCGGCCCCGAAATCGGGGTGGCCAGCACCAAAGCCTTCACCGCCATGATAGCCGGGCTCTATTTCCTGTCGCTTCGCATCGGACAAATCCGCTCCTCCATCGATCGCCGGGAACTGCGCCGCCGGACGCTGGATCTCCTGGGCATCGGGGTTCGCCTGAACGGGATACTCGCCTCCGACTCCCATATCCGGGACGTCGCCCTCAAGTACCGCGACGCCCGGAATTTCCTCTTCCTCGGCCGCGGCACCGGCTGGCCTTTGGCCATGGAAGGGGCGCTGAAGCTGAAGGAGGTCAGTTACATCCACGCCGAGGGCTATGACGCGGCCGAGATGAAGCACGGCCCCATCGCCCTGGTGGACGGGAACATGCCGGTCCTTTTCATCGCCCTCTCCGGCCGGCGCTACGACAAAATCATCGGCAACATTCAGGAGGTGCGGGCCCGGCGGGGCAGGATCATCGCCATCGCCAGCCATGGCGACCGGATCATCCAGGGCCTTGCCGACGACGTCATTTACATCCGGGCCGAATCCGGCATCATGAACTCCATTTGCTGCGCCGTGCCGCTGCAATTGCTGGCCTACCACATCGCGGTGGCCAGGGGCTGCGACGTGGACAAACCGAAAAACCTCGCCAAAAGCGTTACTGTGGAGTGAATTTGGCTCTGCGGCTGGATGTGCTGACCCTGTTCCCCGGCATCTTCTCGGGATTCCTCGCCGAATCCATCCCGAGGATAGCCGTCGAGAAGAAGGCGGTGGAGGTCCGCCTCCACAATATCCGCGCCTGGAGCGCCGACAAGCACGCCAAGGTTGACGACCGCCCCTTCGGCGGCGGTCCCGGCATGGTCATGACCTGCCAGCCGCTGGTGGACGCGGTCGAGGCGGCGCTGGCCATGCGCTCCCCCCCCGGAAGGCTGGTCTTCCTGACGCCGGAGGGGCGGCGCTTCGATCAACAACTGGCCGGCGAGCTTAGTCGCGAGGAGCGCCTTATCCTGGTGTGCGGCCGCTACGAGGGGTTTGATGAAAGGGTGTTCGAGCTGCTCAAGCCCGAACGGCTCTCGATCGGCGATTTTGTCCTGTCGGGGGGCGAAGTGGCGGCCATGGCGGTGATGGACGCCGTGATCCGGCTCTTGCCCGGAGTGCTGGGCTCGGCGGAAAGCGCGGCGTCCGACTCGTTCGCTAACGGCGTCCTTGACCACCCCCACTACACCCAGCCGCCGGAATTCCGCGGGCTGGCCGTGCCCGAGGTGTTGCGCGGCGGCAACCACGCCTGGATCGACGCCTGGCGGCGGGAACAGGCGCTGGCGCGTACCCGCCGCTTCCGCCCCGATTTGCCGCGCTAGCGGCGCCGGATTTCCGGGATTCGCCCTCCACAACGCCGGCGTCACGGCAAAAAGGCTTGAATTCCATACTTTTTAAGAGGATGATTGTCGGGGTCCCGCGACGCCCGCGGCAAGGAAAGGCAACCGTCACATGTCCAGCCTGAATCGTACGCTTGGCGACTTGGCCCCCCGGGTGGCGCATTGCCGCGATCTGCCTGAACGTTACAATCCCAAACACTGCCTGGCCATCTATTATCTGTCGATCCCGGATTACTCCCCCTCGGCGCCGGTCATGGCCCTGGGCGAGGTGATCGCGGCCAGGAACGGCATAGGCTGCGTCATCCTGGAGGGGGTGCCGGCGAAAATCCCGGAAGGCGCCGCGATCATCGCGAAATACCCCGACCTCATGGCGATCCGGCCGGACTTGCTGGAAGGCCTGCCGGCGCTTGACGAACCGGAACAATACGCCGTACGGATTGGCCAAAGCGTCCTCATCGTCTCGCCGTCCATAGAAGGCCTGGTCTCCGGCATACAAACCCTGACCATGCTCATCCTCCGCCACGGCGAGCCGACTCTTCCCGGCGGCCTGATCCTCGACCGTCCCGCCTGCCAATCCCGGGGCCTGGCGGTGGAGTTGACTCCGGACGAAATCAATGTCGGCCTGCTGCTGCAAATAGCCTCCTTCGCCGCCACCTTCAAGGCCAACCGCCTGCATCTTATCCTCCCCGCGGAATTCAACTCCGGCCTTGAAATCCCCGGTCTCGAAACCTTTGTCCAGACCTGCCGCTCCTACGGCATCGCCATCGGCGTGCGCCTGCCCTGGCTCTCCGGCCTCCTGTCCGGCAAGCGCCCCATTCCGGCCGCCTGGGCCGGCATCCGGGCCGCGGCGGAAATTTTCGGCGCCGATCGGGCGGCCCTGGACGATCCCTGCCCCCCGGACGCCGATCCGGCCCAAGCCGAAAAGATCATGGCTTCCATCCTCAACGGCGATACGGGGCTGAAAGCCTTTTCCCTGGACGCCAGGCTGATCCGGAAATCCGCCTGCCCCGTCCCGCCGCTGGAACAACGGGGGATCGCGGGCTGGTTCCGAATGGACGACCAGCCGGAACCGCCGCCGCCGGAGCTTTCGGACATCCCCCTCTGGATCGACGCGCAAGCGCCGGTCATGGGGTTTTCCAACCATGGCGCCGCCGCCTACCACCGCCGCCTCGATTCGGCCATGCTTTGGCTCCGCTCCCGAACCGGGCGCGGGTTGATGATTTCCTTCCGGAACGCCAGGGTAGGGTGTCTGTGGCAGAACTTGATGCATCCGGCCGCCACCGGCCTCATCGCCGCCTGGGGCAATCCCCGGGACGCCGGCCAGTCGTCCCAGCTTTTCGCCAACCTGCTTTACAGCGACATGGCCCCACCCGTCCTGGACATGTGGGACGCGGTTTCGGCGGCCTATCCGCCCGGCCTGTCCCTGGACGAAGAGCGGTTGCTGCGCCACGTCGCCTTCGGCCGTTGGCCGGAGGACGAGAGGACGCTCCAGTTGCTTGCCGGCATCGATTGGCTGGCAACCATCCGGGGCATCAGGGCCGCCGCCGACAAATTGAAAAAGGCGTCCGAGGGCCTGAGCCGGAACGCCGCCACCCTGTCCGGCGCCAGGCTTTGCCTCCAGGCCCTTTCCTGGCTCTGCAGTTTCGCCTCCCTGGTTCCGGAGCTGGAAAGGCTCCGCCAGACCGGCTCGCCGCCCATTGACGACCGCGGCGCCGCCATGGCCCGGGAACTGCTGAACAATTTCACCCTCTGGAGCGGCTGCCTGCGCAACATGCCCGGCGAGTCCGGCCAGAGAGCCGGCGACCCGCCCATCCTCGGGGACATGCGCCTGAGGCTGGAGGAGCTATGCCGCGGAATGGCGTAGGGGGCGGGGCGCCGGGAGGGTCGGCAAAGCCAGTGGAGAAAATAGCCGGCGCGAAGGAGGCTCGGGCATCCGGCAGTTCAAATCGGGAAAATCCCGTTTTTTGTTTGACCGGACGCGTACTGATAGCTATGAATAGG
>JAISYD010000342.1 GCA_031270145.1 Planctomycetota bacterium | reverse complement strand
CTGAAGCTCCTTGGCGAACAGTCGGGGTTGTCCCTGGCGGAGGCCGCCAAGATCATGTCCAAAAGCACCAGAGCCATTGAACGCGTCGCCCGGAAACTGCGGGAGGATGGACGCCTGCGTCGCGTGGGGCCGAAAAATGGGGGACATTGGGAAGTATTGGCATGAAGCTGCACATCCGTCCGGAACGGGCGGTTCAGGACAGGGTGGTCGCCATGTTCACCGATCCCGGCCGGCCAGGCTGCCAGGGCTATCGATGAGCGAAAGCGAATAGGAATTCATCCCAGGCTGGGGATTGCCGCATCCTGGTGACCCGGAAGCGCGTCAAAAATATCCGGCATCCGTACAGACGTCCGTACGTAGGTATAATTCGCGTGGCAAATGGATTGCCGAATTATTGAAACTCGTTGGCAGGTCTATAATCGAATACACGCAGGCGGATGGGAAAACTTCCACTGGCGGCGTGATAATATTTACACCGATCTGCCGTAATTCAATCGTCGAACAGTCTCATTCATCTCATGTTCTAACTCTCGTTTATATACTGGGAGCCAGGCATTGATAAACCAATCCTTATATCTGTCAAAGAATTTTCGCGTTTCCCGATATTTTCTCCGAGCACCATCCGGAGGTTTTTGTTTGGCAAAAATCGTTTCTATCTCACTTCTCCCTTTTTCTATCGCATCAAGCGGATCGTCAGTAACCCCTATAATTGGCCAGAAGAAAGACGGCCAGCCAATACAAATCAGAGTACCATTCGATTTGGTTCTCGGCTTACGCGGCACTTCGTAGTCAAAAAACAAATCCTGATAAGAGGCAGGAAGTCCGGAAACTTCCCTTCTCACAATTTCCCTGCTCTCCTTTGTAAAGTGCAGACCGATCCAATCGGCAATTTCACAATCAGCGACTGCAGCGTTGATGGCTTGCCCAATTACAAGCTCGTCCCCATACGACCAGTAATATTTACCGATGGCAAGAGCGCCCCGCATCATCAATCCCTGGTACATGGCTGATCGGAAAAATCGAGTAATGTCCCGAGTTCCGTTCCATATTTGGTGGCCACATGGAAGATTTTTTTGGAACCGCTTGGCTATGAAACAAGTGTCGCCTGCAAAGAAAGTGTCGATTTCCGCATCCGTAGTGTAATATTTGAATTCTTCATCGAATGGAAGATGCCTGTCGCGGTTTTTCTTGTGATTTTGGGCCATACCTTCAAGTCGGAAACTCCTCTTAAGCTCCAACAATTTCATAAGGGTTCCTTGAGCATTCGTCTCCGATTGTTGGCGCATGCCTAGAACATCCATCGCGCAAACCAAACCATATTGCGAATCGATGGCGCCGTGAACCTTATCCAGGCCAAGGTCGATTGTCATTGTTCCCCCATCCTCCCTATCATTTGTCGTCATAAAGCTGGCGCCCCCCCCCTTGTGGCCCGGCGCGCTTACACCGCCTTCCCTTTTTCCTTCAACGTCTCGTACAGCTCGAGCGGCCCCAAGAGCAGCTCCACAATTCCCGCCAGCACCCGCCGGGAATTCAGCGCCTGCGTCGCCATGCTTTCGTGAGCTTCCATGTTGTCCATGATGGCGGTCAGGACGGCGCCGTTGAGGTCCGGGGAGTTGGCGAATTGCTCCTTCGAGTTGCTGGCGGCCTGGTTGCGGAGGGTGGCGTTCTCAAGGAGCTTGTTCCGGAGGACGTCCTTGACAAAGGTCACCTTGTCGCCTTCGGTCAATTCGCCCTCGAAAAGGCTGTTCACCTTGTCGATGATCTCGGCGAGAAACGC
This sequence comes from Planctomycetota bacterium, assembly GCA_031270145.1. Taxonomy (GTDB): domain Bacteria; phylum Planctomycetota; class SZUA-567; order SZUA-567; family SZUA-567; genus JAJBSZ01. The sequence goes on along the minus strand of JAISYD010000342.1, from coordinate 2,917 downwards.
CATGTCCTTGTCCCGCACCTGTCCGGATCCTGCGTCCTGAATGGGCTTGAGCTTTTCCCCCTCGCCGCTTCCGGGATCGAGGCGGCGTTTGCCGTCGGGTTTCAGGCGATGATGAGTGAGGACCACCTTGGACAAATCCACCTCCTCCCGTTCGCGGCCGAACTCGAGGAGAGGGATGAGGCGTCGGTAAAAAATGTACCGTTTCTCGATGGCGGTGGAACCGTAGTCGAATATCTGCGACAGGAAGGTATACAGACGGACGAAGGCGCCCATGTCGTTCTTGAACAGGACAAGCGCGGCGAGGCGGTCCTTGGCGCTTTTGGCCGCCGCCTCGTCCTCGCGCTCCTCGGCCGACAGCCGCTCGTCCCGGGCGGCCTTGTACGCCTTGAGGAGGCGATCGGCGACCGGTAATATCGCCGCCGCCAGATCGGCTTGCCGCGCATGCGGGTTCAACTCCACCTTGACGACGCGCTCGATCTCGTTGTCGTCGTAGCAGCCGGCCGCGTCCAGCTTGGCCCGGAGATCGAAGACCTGATGCGGATCGGACGCGGCTTCAAGTTCGGCCGTCTCATAATAGGTCTTGAAGGCGGCCAGGATTTCGCCTTCGCTGTTGATGAAATCGAGGATGAAGACATTGTCCTTGCCGGGATAGGCCCGGTTGAGGCGGGACAGGGTCTGCACCGCCTGAATGCCGGCCAGGCGCCGGTCCACATACATGCCGCACAACAGCGGCTGGTCGAAACCGGTCTGGAACTTGTTCGCGACCAGCAGGAGATGATAGTCCGGCCCGGCGAAGGCGTCGCGGATATCCTTTCCCTTGAGGCCGGGGTTGAGAAGCGGGCTCTTTTCCGTCACCGGCTCGGGATAGGATTCCGGATCGTCTATTTCACCCGAAAACGCCGCCAGAACGCCGAGGCCATAGTTGTTGCTGTCGATATAGGTTTGCATCGCCCTTTTCCAGCGCACTGCCTCCTTGCGGCTTGCGGTCACCACCATGGCCTTGGCGTCTCCGCCGAGAAGGGGTTGGACGATCCGGCGGTAATGCTCGACCACCACCTGCACCTTTTGCGCGATGTTGTGGGGATGAAGCCGCACCCAATACATGATCTGCCTGACCGCTTCCGAACGCTCCACCGTCTTGTCGTCCCAATTCTTCCCGTTATGGGTGAGGCGGAACGCCAGCCGGTACGGGGTGTAGTTTTTCAGGACATCGAGAATGAAGCCTTCCTCGATGGCCTGGCGCATGGAATAGACGTGGAAGGCGAGGGGCAAACCGTTTTCGTCCTTGCGGCCGAACAGTTCGAGAGTTTTGGTCTTCGGGGTGGCGGTGAAGGCGATGTAGGTTACGCCGTCGGGAGCGGCCCGCGCACGCATGCCAGCGACAAGGAGATCCTCGGCCGCCACTTCTCCGCCGTCCTCGAACTCGGCCAGCTCCTCCGGGGACAGCATCTGCCGCAACGCCGCCGAGGCTTGGCCGCTCTGAGAGCTGTGGGCTTCGTCGGCGATGACGGCGAACCGCTTCCCCTCGGTGGCGGCGAGCCGCCGGACCTCCTCCAGGGCGAAGGGAAAGGTCTGGACGGTGCAGACGATGATTTTCTTGCCCGCCTTTAGGGCTTTCGACAAGGCGCCAGATTTCGACTCCCGCTCCCCGGTTATCGACTCCACGATGCCGGTGGTGCGCTCGAAATCGAACATCGCCTCTCGGAGTTGCTTGTCCAGGACCTGGCGGTCCGACACCACCACGACGGAGTCGAAAACCTTCCTATTGCCGGCGTCATGCAGGTCGGCCAGGAAATGGGCGCACCAGGCGATGGAGTTCGTCTTGCCGCTGCCGGCGGAGTGCTGCACTAGATACCTTCCGCCCGCGCCCTCGGTTGCGACGGCGGCCAGCAGCTTCTGGGTGACATCCAACTGGTGGTAGCGGGGAAAGACGACCTTGGTCAGGATCTTCTTGTCGTCGCGGATGCCGGTGAGGTAGCGCCCCAGAAGCTCGAGCCAACTGTCCCGCCGCCACACGTCTTTCCAAAGGTAGGAGGCGGCGAAGCCGGCCGGGTTGGGCGGGTTGCCCTTGCCGCCGTCGTTCCCCCGGTTGAAGGGAAGGAAGCGCGTTTCCGTGCCGGCGAGGCGGGTGGTGGTCATGACTTCGCTTTGGCTGACGGCGAAATGCGCCAGCGCGCCGCCGGGGAAGGACAGGAGCGGCTCGGCCCGGCCGCCCTTGGGGAGGGGATTCCGATCGAACCGGTACTGGTTGACCGCGTCCTCGACCGACTGGGTGAAGTCGGACTTGAGTTCGGCGGTGGCGACGGGAATACCGTTCAGGAAGAGGACGAGGTCAATGGCTTCGTTGGGGTTGTTGAGGGAATGATGGACCTGCCGGACGACCCGCAGCCGGTTGGCCTCGTAAAGCCGGAGAAGTTCGGGATTGAGGCCGAAGGCGGGCTTGAATTGGGCGCAGGACAGCGTCCCCCGGACGCCCACCGCCTCCATGCCGCGCCGCAACACTTCCAGCGCGCCGCGTTCGTTCAGACACTTCCTCAGCCGGTCCGCCAGTACGTCGTCGGCCGCTCCGCCGTGGGACTTGTCGAGCGCCTCCCATGCCTTGGGCTGGGCCGCTTCCAGCCAGGCGACGAGGTCGGGAATGAATAGGGCGCGTTCGCGATCATACCGGCCGGCGTCCGATTCGGCGTACAGCCAACCGCTAGCCGCGAGATGCGAGCAGATGGCGTCCTCGAAATGCGATTCGCGATGCAGGCCGGATGTCATGGTTTCTTCTTTTTATCGGGCATACAAGTAACCTTTCCAAACCCGAGCGGAACCAACCCTTTTTCTCGCATCCAGTTCAGCGCAATCTGCCACTTCTCACGGCTGTATCTTGATTTTGATACATGCCAATTTGTCAATACCTCATCAATAATCC
>JAISYD010000287.1 GCA_031270145.1 Planctomycetota bacterium | reverse complement strand
GCCTCGAACACGCCGATGTTCGTCCGCATGGAGGAGGACATGGACATCAACTGCGGGCAGGTTATCGACGGCGGCAAGACGCTTGACGAGATGGGAGAAGAGATTTTCGCCCGCATGCTCGCGGTCGCGTCCGGGGGAAAAAGCAAGTCCGAAGCGTTGGGGGTGGGGAGAGACGAATTCGTCCCCTGGCCGCTGGCGGCGTTGGCTTAGCGGCCGTTGAATGGCGTTCCGCGACAATCGATTTTTATTATTGCCGTTTCGAAGGGAGAGTACTATGCTTTCCTCCGGTCGGGCTGAACGCCGCGGGATGGCGGACGATGTCGGTTTTCGGGCGATATCGGCGCGGGGAACCATTTACGGGAGAATGCGGCCGGCCGGCAGGGAGATATTCTTCATGAGTCCCGCAACGCACGGCACGTACAGCATGATTCCCATAAAAAGGACCGACGTTTTCCAGATGGTCGTCCAGCGCCTCAATGATTTTCTCGCCCAGGGGAGCCTGAAGGCCGGCGACAGACTGCCGTCGGAACGCGAATTGTCGGATATGCTTGGGGTAAGCCGTACTTCCGTGCGGCAGGGACTGAAAGTGCTTGAATCGTACGGGAAAATCGAAATCCGCGTGGGAAGCGGCTCATACGTGGCCGACCCGGCGAAAAACCGGAGCCAGGAGCTTCTCAAGCTTATCGAAAACGGCGTCAGCGAAACATTCCTGACCCAGCTTATCGAAGCGCGGACCGCTGTTGAAAAAATGGTTTTCGAGGCATTTGTCGATGTCGCCAACCGCAAAAACATTGCCGAACTGAAAAAGCTGGTTGAGGATAACGCCGAGGAATTTCTCAATCCGGCCGACGAGAGCCAGGCCGGTGTGGATGTGACGTTCGAGAGAAAGATTTGTGAATTGACCGGCAACGCCATACTCATGGCGCTGCAACGGCAGGTGCACGACTTGTGGGCGACCGCATGGCGGCGATACGGTTTCGTCCCCGAGAAACTGGAGGTGCTGCATGCGGAGCATCTGGAAATCATCACTCGCCTGACCAGGGGCGAATACGAGGCCGCACTCGCGCTCATGGCCGCGCATGTGGATAAATCCATCGGCGGCACATGATTCCGACCGCGGAATTCTGCTTTGCAAGCTATTTTTCGAGGAGAAAGGAACGACGATGACCATGCCATACAGCGCATTTCCCGAAAATCCGTTCAAGAAGGGGCTGCTGTCCCGCAAGCGGATGGTTGGCTGCTGGAGCACGTTCGGCAATCCGGTCAGCACGGAGATTATGGGACTGGCCGGTTTCGACTGGCTGCTCCTAGACGCCGAACATGCCTTGAACGACGTCCTGAGCTTGGCTCCCCAGCTCATGGCCCTGAAGTCCAGCCCCAGCGCGCCCGTTGTCCGTCCGCCGTGGAATGAAATGGTCGTCATCAAGCGGCTGATTGACGCCGGATTCTATAACTTCCTGATTCCATTCGTTCAGAGCGAGGAAGAAGCCAGAAAGGCGGTGAGCTATTTACGCTATCCGCCGGAAGGCGTTCGCGGCGTCGCCATGTCCCACCGCTCCAACATGTATGGCACAATCCCGGACTACTACAAAAAAATCAACGGCAATATGGCGTTGTTGGTTCAGATCGAGAACATAAAAGGCGTCGAAGCCGCCAGGGAAATAGCTGCGGTGGACGGCGTCGACGCCGTCTTCGTCGGCCCGAGCGACTTGGCCGCCTCGCTTGGCCGCCTGGGTGATTTCCGCCACCCCGACGTCCAGAGGGCCATTCAACGCGTGGCGGATAACGTGACGGCGGCTGGAAAAACGGCCGCCATCGTGTCTGCGGGCGAAGAAGACGCCAAGCGCTATCGCGACATGGGCTTTACAACCATCGCGGTCGGCTCCGAGACCGGATTGCTGAGAAGCGCTTCCCTGGCGATGGCCGAGAAATACAAGTCTTTTTTGGCGTAATTCGTTTTTATTTCCTTGAAACAGGAGATATATATGGCCACTATCGGTTCTGGTGTTTTTATCAAGCGGGACGCGCTTGGCGAATGGGCAAAAAACATACTTGTGAAAGTTGGCGTCGAAGATGCCGATGCGGGTATTGTCGCCGATTCGCTGCTTGCCGCCAATTTGCGCGGCGTGGATACGCATGGCGTCACCCGCATGCTTGGCGTCTATGTCAAGCGCATCGAGGCGGGCGTAATGAATCCTGTTTCGCGGTTCGATATTGTCAGGGAAAGGGCGGCCACCGCACTTATCGATTGTCACAATTCGATTGGCCAGCCGGGATCGCGCTTTGCCATGCGAAAAACCATTGAAAAGGCCAGGGGAACCGGCGCCGCTTTCGTCGCGACTACCCACTCCAACCATTACGGCGCGGCTGCCTATTGGGCAATGATGGCGCTGGAGCACGGCATGATAGATTTTTCCTCCGTGAACACGACTGCGACCCTGGCTCCAACCGGCGGATGCCAAGCCATGTTCGGCACCAATCCCTTCGCCATTGCCGTCCCCGCCGGCAAGGACATTCCTTTCGTGCTCGATATGGCGACCACCTTGGTGGCGCGAGGGCGCGTTGTACTCTATGCGAAGCAAAACAAGGAATTGCAACCGGGATGGGCTTTTGACGCCCAGGGCAGGCCGACGACGGATCCTCGCGTTGCGCTGAAGGGTCTGCTGGCTCCAATGGGAGGCTACAAAGGATACGGAATCGCGTTTGCGGTTGATATTCTGAGCGGCATCCTCACCGGGTCGAATTTCGGCAAACATTTTCCCGGCATGCTGGCGGAAAATCTTGAGAAACCAACCGATGTGGGCGGAGTTTTTGCCGCTATCGACATTGAAAGCTTTATGGATTTGGACGAATTCAGTACGCGGATGGAACAGGTCTATGCCGAAGTGCGCAGTTGCGCCAAGACGGAAGGCGTCGAGAGAATTTACGTTCCCGGAGAAATTGAACACGCCATGGCGAAGGAACGCGCGCAAACAGGCATCCCGTTTCCGCCCGAGATTCGCAAGGAATACATTGAATTGGGACAAAGGCTCGGAGTTCCCTTTCCCGAGGCGTAACTATCCTCCACTCCTGCGTAGGGGATTGGCCCAATGACCGGAGCGACCTCTTTTCGACATCCCTTACGCGTTCTGATTTTTTTGTGCGTTGGTGAAATGCCCATTTCCGACGGGGGGGCGGTATACAGCGCTGGAGAGTTCCATGTGTGGAGGCGACTAAGAAAGGAGTATCCATTTTTAGACTGAAGAACATAGGAATTTACGACTGCCCTCTTCGCTTGTCGTAGAAATGGAACGTTGCAGACTCCTACGTCTACGTTAGTCGTCCCCGAAAAATGCGGGGTGTCCCATTCATTGCGATATGATCGGCCGTTCGGGCTCGAAGCGCGGAGCCCGCCCGGCTCACTCCGGCGTCAGGATCAGCCGTTGCGCCATGGGCGCGATGCCCAGGCGCGGCGTCTCCCCGTCCGCCAATTTCAGGTCGCGGGCCAATTCCAGGGCCTCTGGGATTGATTTTGCCGGGGTCATCAGCATCCGCGCGAAGATTTCGGCCCCCACCCCGTCCGAGACGGCGAAAACCCGGATGCCCTTTTGCAGCAATTTGCAGAACAGCAGGGCATGATCCATCTGGATGCGGTAGTTTTGCCGCAGGAACTCCCCGATGCCCGCAAGGCCCGGCCCGTGCCCGAAGGGCTCCAGCATGTCGTCGGAATTGACCCCCTCGCGGCAACGCGAATAGAGGACGACCGCGTCGCCTTCCCGCAACACCGGATACAGGCCGAAAAGCGGCTTCATCGACTGGTAGAGATCGATGTCCAGGGGATGGCCGGGGGTGGTGAGGAAAATGTTGGTTCCCCGGGGCACCTTCACGCCGTAACGCTGGTCGTAATAGCGCACCGCCGCCGCGTGGGACTCTTCCAGGCCGCCGGCGAAGGCGGCGATCGGCCGCCCCCTGGCGTTCTGGACGATGTTGAGGCAGAAATCCAGACCAAGCAATCGCGCCGCCTCCAGCATGTCCTCGTGTACGGGATTGCCGGCCAACCGGCCGGGTACGGCGCGAGGATCGGAGATCATTTCCGGCCGGTGGTTGAAAAGAATGGTTTTTTCCGAGGCGATGCCGGGCAGAACGGATTTGCGGCCGCCCGAATAACCGGCGAACTCGTGCGTCTCCACCTTGCCGATGGCGAGGCGCAGGGCCGCGCCGGCGACCCGGCGGTTGACCTCGATCCGGTTGCCGCGGCTGCTGACGCCGATTTCCGTCAGCTGGCCGGGGTCATGGGGGTCGTGGTTCAGGATGCGGAGTTTGCCGTCGAGTCCGCCCAGAATCTCGCGCATTTCCTCGCGGCTGGCCCGGCGGTGGACGCCGATGGCCACCACTAGGAAGATGTCGGCGAAAGACAGGCCGGCTTGGCGCAATTCGTCGACGACAAAAGGCAGGGCCCGGGCGGTGGAGACGGCCCGGGTGGAATCGGAGACGATTATGGCCGCGTCTTTCCGCCCCCTGGCCAATTCCCGGAGCGGCGGCGAAGCCAGCGGTTTGGCGATCGCCCCGGCCAGCACGCCGTCGACATCGGAGGCCTCGGGTTCGGAGACCCGCAACAAGCCGGCCGGTTCCAGGCCGTCCGGGATGGCCGCCTCCACCTTGTCGGCGGCGTCGCGGTACCGCCACCGCCCGCCCGCCTCTTCCAGCGAATACAGGCTGTCCATCTCAATTCAATCCGCCATGGCCGATTGCGGGACGATTGACCCCAAAGACTCGCTCAAGACCGGAGGCCGGCTCGGCTCCAGCAGCAGCGCGAGAAAATTGCGCGCCTCGTAAAAGGCCATGACGCCGAAGGCGGCGAAGATGGCGGCGTATTGGTACGCGACGGGGAAGCCGATGGCCGGCGTCCGCCGGTTGCCGGCCCAGACCGCCAGCCGCCAGCCAATCCAGCACATGACTAGGGCGCAGAGGAAGATGAGGAAGGCGACCAACACGTCCAGCACCCTCTCGACCGGCTTAGGGAGCATTTGCTTGAAGATGACGATGCTGACGTGCTCGCGGCGGCAGGAGATGAAGGTGGCGCTGAGGAGGCAAAACCAGACGATCATGATCTTCATGACCTCTTCGGACCAGGTCAGCGAATCATTGAGCGCGTAGCGCCAAAATATATGGGCCAGGCAAATGACGAACATGGCGGTCCCGATGAGCATGATCGCCCCCAGGACCGCCTTGCTGATCAGCCGGATCGATTTATCCATCGCGTTTAGCATGATTCCGCCCCGGCGTTCTTACTCCACGCTCTTCCTGATGTCGGCCCTGACCTTTTCAATGCCGGCCAGGAAATCGTTCACATAGTCGTTCCCCAGGATTCTCTTGGCCTCGTTGGCAACGGCCGGCTGGGATACCGCCTTGATTGCGTCCTTGGCCGCCGGGCTGAGATCGTTTATTTCCATGCCGGCCTGGCGCAATTTGGCGATCATCAACTCTTCCCGGTCGAAATTGATGAAGCGGCTGTAGTTCTGGCCCAGGAGGGCGCCGGTCTCGATGACGTTCTGGTATTCCACCGGCAGACCCTTGAACCACTTCAGGTTGGCCACCAGCGGCATGGCGTCGTAAATGTGGCCGGTGAGGGAGGTGTATTTCTGCACCTCGACCAGCTTGAGGTCCCAGATGTTGGCTATGGGGTTTTCCTGGCCGTCGGCGATTTTCTGGGCCATGGCCATGTAAAGTTCCGAGAAGGGCACCGGGGTCGGGTTGGCGCCCAGCTCGCGGAAGTTCAGCATGTGCATGGGGGCCTGCATGGTGCGGATCTTCAAGCCCTTGAAATCCTCCAGGGTTTTGATGGGGCGGATGTTGTTGGTGGCGTGGCGGTAGCCGTTCTCATACCAGCCAAGCCCGTACATCCCGACCTCCTGGAGGGTGTCGAAAAGGTCGCTGCCCACCTTGCTGTCCAGAACCGCCCAAGCCTCGGGATAGTCGTTGAAGAGGAAGGGGATGTCCAGGACCGCGAACTTCTCCTGGAAGGTGACTACCGGGCCGATGGAGGCGGTGGCCATCTCCAGGGTGCCCATCTGGACCTGTTCAAGCGATTCCACCTCGGCGGCCAGCTGGCTGTTGGGGAAAATGTGGATTACCACGGCGCCGTCGGTCTTCCGCTCCACATATTCCTTCATGAGGAGAAGGCCGAGGGTTTGGGGATGGTCGAGGCTGTTGCAGGCGGAAACCCGCGCCTCGATTTGGCCGCCCGGCGCCGCGCCAGCGGCCAGGCCCAGCACCAGGGCCGCGCAGAACAGGCAGGACGCCGCTTTCCCGATTCGCATGTCGTTCCCTTTCATCGAAAGAAGCCAAACGCTTCCGGCGGCCGGCCCGCGGCCATGCCGCCGGAAGCGGAAAACCTTAGAGATACCCGAACATCCGCGGGAGGAACAGCATAATCTCCGGGACGAAGGTGATCAAAAACATAATCGCGATGGTGACCGCCAGGAAGGGAATCGCCTCCCGAACCGTCTCCTCGATCGTCACCTTGGCTATGGGGCTGGTGACGAACAGGGTTATGCCGAAGGGCGGCGTGGCCAGGCCGATCACCAGGTTGATGCAGACGACGGCCGCGATGTGCAGCGGCTCGATCCCGATGGCCCAGGCGATGGGGGCGATGATGGGGGCGAGGATCACCACCGAGGCGTAATCGTCCATGAAGCAGCCGTTGATCAACAGCAGCAGGTTGATTGCCAGCAGGAAAAGCCAGGGCGGGATGGTCGAAAGCGGACCGATCAGGCTTGAAAGGATTCGCTCGTTGGCGATGGCCCAGGCCATGCAGCTGCCGGCGCCGGCCAGGATCAGCACCAGCCCGGAAGTCAGCGCCGACTCCATGAAGATGCCCGGGACGTCCCGCCATCCGATCGCCCGGTTCAGGAAAACGGCCAGAATCAGGCTGTACAAAACCGCCGCCGCCGAGGCCTCGGTGATGGTGAAAACGCCGCCGAAAATGCCGCCGAGGATGAGCACCGGCAGGAAAAGGGCCGGGATTGCCCGCAAAACGGCGCGTTTCCGCTGCCCCGGGGCGGGCGGCGGATAGGAGGGATAATTGCGCTTGGCGGCGATTCGGTTGGCCACCAGCATCTGGCCGCCGGCGATCAGAACGGCCGGGACCACGGCGGTGAGGAACAGGCCGGCGATGGAGGTGCGGCCCACCGCTATGCAGTACATGATCATCAGGACGCTGGGCGGCATGATCGGCCCCAAGAGCGAGGCGGACGACATGACCGCCGCCGCGAAGGCCGGGCGATAGCCCTCCTTTTTCATCATGGGGATGAGGAAGACGCCCAGCGCCGCCGCCGAGGCCACCGCCAGGCCGACGATGGCGCCCATCAGCAGGGCGGCGCCGATGGTCACAATCGCCACCGCCCCCTTGTACCGGCCGAAGAGGGCGTTGACGAAATCGATCAGCCGCTCCAGCAGCCCGCCCTTGAGCATCAGTTGCCCGGTGACCACGAAAAAGGGCACGGCCAGGAACGAGAAGCTGCTCATGCCCTCGTACATCTTCTGGCCCATGATCATGAGATCGTGACCGCGGGACAGCATGTAGACCATGGAGGAAAGCAAGAGGTTGAAGGCTATCGGCAGGCCGCAGACCATGAGAGTCAGGAACACCGCCACCAGCAACGACAACGAAAAGGACATGCCGACCCCCCCCCGGATCCGCGCTCCAGCAAGCAAGATAAACGTTTATACGGCCTTCCGCGCACAAGCGCCGGAGGAGTTCTATTTAAGCATATGGGGTTCGTTCCAGAGGAGCAGCTTGGTCCCAATGCCCTTCCTGGCGGCGGACTGCCAGAGATCGAAGGCCAGCGACACGTCGAACACCGGCATGCCGCAGGCCACGAAGACGATGTTCTCGTCGTCGCTTTCGCGTTTCGGGGCCTTGCCGCGCACGATGTCGCCAAGGCTGGTCGATTGGGCCAGGGGCTGGATCTTGCCGGCGTCGATCAGGGTGTAAATGGGGCCGCCGATGACCCCGGCGTAGTAACCCGCCTTGTCGCCGGAGGCGATGGCCTCCTCCACATAGGTCTCGTGCAGGGGAACGTGATCGTAGACAATGCGGCTCTTGGTCCAAAAGGCGTCGTCGGCCTTGGCCGGGCCGGACATGAGGACGGTGGTCCCCTTCCGGATCCAGCCGCTGTCAAGGAGCAGCGGCTTCAGGCGCGAGGCGGCAACGGTGATCACCTCCCCGGCCCGCACGCATTCCTCGAGCGACTTGGCCGCCACCCCCTCGACGCCCAATTCCTTCCCGGCCCAGTCGGCGAAGGCCCGGGCCTTTTCATCGAACACGTCGAAACAATAAAGTTTTTTCAACCCCGGGAGTTGCGAATGGATGGACTTGAGACAGGATTCGTTGATGGGGCCGCAACCGATGGCGGAGGCTACGGCCGCACCCTTTCGCGCCAGATAGCGCGCGGCCACCCCCGGTACCGCGCCGGTGCGGGCGGCGCTCAACAGGTTGGCCGACATCAGGGACAGCGGCTCGCCGGTGTCCTTGTCGTTCAATTGAACGGTGAGGACGGAGCGGGGCAGCCCTTTCGCCTGGTTGGCGTGGTTGGAACCGTACCATTTGACGCCGCAGACGTCGAAGCGCCCGCCCAGGTAGGCCGGCATGGCGAAAAAGCGGCGATCCGGGCCGGCCACCGGCATATTGGGGAATTTCGTCTCCTTCGGGAAGATGATCCCCATGCCGTGGCTGTTGTGATTGGGGCCGCCCATGAGGTAATCGCCCTCGCTCAACAGGGCGAAAGTCTCCTCCGCCACCTCCACGCAGCGCTTGACGTCCAGAACCCCGGCCTCAATGACGTCAGGCTCCGAAAGATACAGAAACTCCGTTTTTTTCCCGGTCATGTCCAATCTCCTGTTCCAGTTCCGTCCGCCTAGAACCTCGCCAGGCCGGATATGTCGCACATCCGGCAACCGTCATTGAGATCGGCGGCCCGCATGAGGAAATTCAGCTTGTCTATTCTTTCGCCCGAGCGGGGCGCGCCATTCTTCTGGAGCGGGACCTCCAGCCCCACAGAAAAATCCATGACCACGTCGTCCACCACCCCGCCCGCCCGGCCGGACGGGATGGACAGCATCCCCCGCTCCCGGGCGTAGGCGTGGGCGTCGAGGGCCTCGGTGACGGTGCCGACCTGGTTGGGCTTGAGGATGAAGCCCCGTACCGCCCCGCTTTCATAAGCCCGCCGGATGCGGGCCAGGTTGCTGACGGTCAGGTCGTCCCCGATCATCAGGGAGCGGGTTATCTCCCTGGACGCAACGGGATAATTGTCCCAGTCCTCCTCGTCCAGCAGATCCTCTATGAACACCAGGGGGTATTTTTCGCTCAGCCTCTTGGCGAAGCCGATCAACTCGGTGGCGTCGACCCGTTTCCCCTTGAGGAGATAGGTGCGGCTGGCGGCGTCGTACATTTCGCTGGAGGCGCAGTCCAGGGCGAAGGCGACCTGGTCGAGCCAACCGTTTTCCGCCAGCATGTCCCGCATCAGGCCCAGCACGACCTCCGGATCCTCCGACGGGGCGGCCCAGCCGTAGGAGCGGCCGACCATCGGCTCGGCCTTGAGGTACCGGCGGAGGACGTCCCCGAGGGCGGCCAAACACTTGACGCCAATCTCCACCGCCTCGCAAATGCCGGCCGCCCGGTGGGGAACCACCAGGAATTCGTTGAAGGCGAGGATCACATCGCCGTAGCGGCCGCCGTTCACTATATTGAATGCGGGAACGGGGACGCTGCGCACCGGACCGCCCTTGAGATGCCGGTACACCGGGACGCCGGCGCAGGCGGCGGCGGCGCGCAGGCAGGCGATGGAGGCGCTGTAAATGGCGTTGCCGCCCAGGCGCGACTTGTCGGGCGTACCGTCCAGCCCGATCATCCGCTCGTCCAGGGCGCGCTGATCCCCGATATCCATGCCGATCAGGGCCGGGCCGAGGATCCGCTTGACGTTTTCGACCGCCTTATGGACTCCAAGGCCGCCGTATTCGGCGGGATCGCCGTCGCGGAGCACCGCCGCCTCGAAGCGCCCGACCGAACTGCCGGTCGGCGCGCTGCCCCGGCCGAGATGGCCGTCGTCGGTGAGGACGTCGACCTCCACCAACGGCCGGCACTTGCAGTCGATAAGCTGGCGGGCGGTCACCTCCGTTATCTTGGCCATGGCGGGAATCCCCTTCATCTCCCTTCGGGCGGGGTCAGGGTTTCGGCACATACATGAGGTTGAAATCGCAAAGGTTGGTCCCGGTGTTGCCGGTGAGGACCGTGTCGCCGATGCGGTTCAGGGCCTCGTGACTGGCGTGCTCGCGCAGGGCGCGGTAAACATCGACGCCGCCCGCCCGGGCCGCCTGGAGGCTCCGGGAATCGGTCAGGCCGCCGGCCGCCGGCGTGGTGCCGTCGGTGCCTTCCGAATCAATGGACAGGAGACAGGCGCCGCTGGTTTTGCCGGCCGCGATGGCGAAGGCCAGGGTTTCCTCCTGCGAGGGGCCGCCGTGGCCCTTGATGCTGGAGTTGTCGGAGATGGCGGTGGTGGCCTCGCCCGAGGCCAGGATGACGCAGGGGGCCGGCAATGGATTGGCGTAGGCCTGGATTTCCCGGGCGATGGATGCAAAAACCTTGCCGACCTCGCGGCTCTCGCCCTCGAGGAAGGAGGAGAGGATCAGGGCCGGGACGCCCATGGCCTCGGAAACTTCCTTGGCGTAAATGCAGGAATCCGGGATGGTGTTGATCAGGTAATAGGTGTTGTTTGGAAATGCCTTTGGGGTCTCGCGTTCCGGGCCGGCCCGCATCAGGTACTCCACCACCCGTTTGGGCAGGCGGTCGGCCACTCCGTAGTCGCGGATGACCCGCCTCGCCTCGTCCAGTGTGGTCTGGTCCGGTCCCATCGGGGTGCCGCGGTACTTGGCGTAGGGGACGCCGATGTCGCCGGTGGCCGGGGAACCGATGCCGTCGCTGATCCCGAGGCCGATCAACTCCGCCCCCCGCTCTTCGACGCGCTTGGCCAGCATGCCGCCGTTCAGGCGGGAAATATGGCGGCGGATGGCGTTGATTTCGAAAATGTCGGCGCCGGACTTGAGCATGACGTCGGTGACGGCGATCTCCTCGTCCAGGCTTATACCCTCGATGGGGCAACTCATCAGGGCCGAGCTGCCGCCGCTGATCAGCACAATGAAAAGATCGCCGGGGCCGGCCTGATCGACGATTTTCAGCATTTCCAGGCAGGCCCGGTAACCCTCCTGGTTGGGCAGGGGATGCCCCCCGACATAGACGTCGGTGCGGCGGAAGGAATCGGCGGCTTCGCTCAGCTTGACGATGGCCAGGCCCCGGATCAGGCGGTCGCCCAGGATCTCGTCGACCGCCATCGCCATGTGGTTGCAGGCCTTGCCGGCGCCCAACAGGTAAATCCGCTTTTTCTTGGTCAGATCCCAGCTTTTCGCGCCAATGGTCAGGATGTCGCCGTCCAGCCGCATGATGCTCTTGATGCGCTCCCGGGAATCCAGGCGCCGCAGGACCTTTTCGGTTATGTCCAGCGCGACGCGCCGGGATTCGACATCCCCGTGCGACAGCAACCCGTCGCGGTTTTTGATTTTTCCCGGCATTCCATCCCCCGTTCCGCCAGGCGGCTTAGGCAACGCAAGGGCAAACATAACGCCTGTCCCGAAATTGTCAAGTTTTTTCGGCGGGCAAAAAAGCGGGGACAAGTGGAGACGCCTTCCAGTCGCCGCCCGCTTTTCCCCCTGAGCGTTTAAACGCCTAATTTTTTCAGGTAGGGCGTATTGCAGGGCGCATTCCAGTAACGGAGCAATTCGTCATCCATCCTCGCCAGGAACATCTGGAACCCGGCCTGCTCCTGCACCGTAAGGAGTTCCCCCACGTAAGTCGCCGTGATTTCGACGCGCTTCGCTTTCAGGAGCTGTTCGCAGCGGCGGTAGATGATGAAGAGTTCCATCAAGGTGGTCGCGCCCGCGCCATTCAAAATCAGCATCGCCTTTTCCTCCGCCCGGATCGAGAGATCGGCCAGCAGGATGTTCAGCATGATTTCGGCGGTCTCGTCGGCGCTCTTCATGGGCTGCCGCCCGCCGCCGCCCTCGCCGTGCTGGCCCATTCCGACTTCCATCTCGTCATCTCCCATATCGTCCAGCATAATGCCCGTGGATGGATGGGTAGCTCCGCGCACCGCTACGGCCAAAGTCGCCATGTTGTCCGCGAAACGTCGCGCGACGGCGGCCTCCTCTTCGAGGCTTTTGACTTCGGCCGCCGCCGCCGCCGCGATCTTGAAAGTCGGCACGCAACCCACAAGCCCGCGGCGGTCGCCGCCGTTCTCGCGCGGAGCGTTGGAAACATCTTCTTGCGTGACCAGCCTGACCACCCGGAGCCCTTCCTTTGCCGCCTGCTTCATGACCAGATCTCCAACCAGCATGTCGCCGGCGTGGTTCAAGACGACAAACAGGACGCCTTTGCCCCTGTCCGCCAATTTGATGGCGTCAACGCACGCTTTCGATCCCGGAGCGGAGAAAATGTCCCCGACCACGCTGATGTCCACCATCCCCTCTCCGACAAAGCCGGAGAGCGCGGGTTCATGACCGGCTCCGCCCTGGGTGACGATGGTGACGCGATCGGCTTTTTCCAGCCGGTTGTTGACCACCATATTGCCGGGTTTGAGCGTCACGAGGTCGCGATGCGCGGCGGCAAAGCCTTCGAGCAGTTCTTTTGTCAGCTTTTCCGGGGAGTTGATAAATTTCTTCATCTTCATCGCGCCTTCTCCTCTTCAATGCCGCGCTGGAATCCTTCGAACAGAAGCGCCGTGCTTATCGCTCCCACATCGGGGGTTCCGAGGGTTTTTTCCCCGTAGTTGCGGGCGCGGCCGAATTTCGACACTTGGTTTTCGGTCTCCCGGAGTCCCTGGCGGGCGGCCGTCGCGGCCGCCCGCAGGATGGCTGGAACGTCGTCCAGCGCATTTTCCGCGGCCTCCGTCGCGGGGATCAGGACATCCATCAGGGTTTTGTCCCCGACCCGCGCCTTGGTTATCTCGAAAAGCGCGTTCCTGGAGGAGGAAAACATCGCTCTCAGCGTTCTGGCGTCAATTGCCGCATTGTCGTCGGGAAGCGGCCCGGCAAGTCCTTCCAACAATACGCCGTAAAGCGGCCCGGCGCTGCCGCCGGCGATTTCCAGGCACTCGGAGCCCAGGCTTTCAATAAAGGCTTTCGCGCCTTCATCCCGCCGCTTGTCCAGCCGCGACAGAATCATATCCGCCATTTTGCCGATGGTGACGCCATGGTCGCCATCCCCGAAACGGGAATCGATCTCGCTGAGACGCGCGATATTTTCCCGCCACAGCAGGGCCACGAAACGGAACATGGAATAAACGGATTCTTTTGTCAGTACCATATGCAACACCTCGCAAGATTTTAATCCGCGTCGAAATTTGACGCCGTAAGCGGACGCCGCTTCCCGAAAGGACGTGGAACCGCATTCCAAAGGTTTTAACCCGCGCCTTGCCGTTTCAAGACGCCTTCAAACCTGACGGAGTTCCTGCCCCCAGCCTCCGACGGGATTTCCTTTATTTGGGCAATCGTTTCGGAGAAACGCTGGATAAAAGCCTCCAGATGCGTCTCTATCAGGTCAAGATCGCCATCCCTGCCCGCTTGTTCCAGGAGAAAGGCGTCGTTCGACAAGGCTTCGGCGCCGATATAGGCGGAGGCGCTTTTAAGCGCATGCACCTGAATAACAAAGGATTGCATCCACGGCGGGGGGGACGCGCCGGCATGCGCTTTTTCCGACTTCTTTGCGGCGGCGATGTTTTCCAGCGTTTCCCTCAGGATCGGCAGGGATTTTTTCGCGCCCTGGCAATATAGGGCGAGGACGTCTCTATAATGCGCCTCGACTCCCCCACACATAACGATTCCCTTCTTAACATTCAAGCCCTCGACGGAACGCAGGCGTTCCATTGCGGTTTGCGGCCTAGCGCCGGATGCGGGAGCATTGGATGGCTGATGTTTATTCCTTGGAATCCATTTGCTTACGAGCGCGTTCAGCTTTGCGGGTTCAATCGGCTTGGCGAGGTAGTCGCTGAAGCCCTTGGACAAAAACATCTCCCGCAT
>JAISYD010000327.1 GCA_031270145.1 Planctomycetota bacterium | reverse complement strand
GCGTCAATGATCATCGACAACCTTCACACTTCCCAATGCGAGTACGGCAACATGGACGGTCGTCTGGCCCGGGCCTTCGCCTGGCTAAGGGCCAACGATCTGAAAGCCATCCAGCCCGGGCAGGTGATCCCGATCGAGGATCACCGCATCAGCGCCCAGATCCAATCCTACCTGACCATCCGCCCGTCCGAAGGCAGCTTCGAGACGCACCGCTCCTTCATCGACATCCAGATCATGGTCCGGGGCGCTGAAGTCATGTATTGGACGCCGGCGGCCAACCTCACCAAGATAAAAACCCCCTACAACTACGAAAATGACATCGTTTTCTTCGAAGAGCCGGAATTATCCATCCCCTTCCGGGTCGCCGATGGCGATTTCGCGATCTTTTTCCCCTCCGACGGGCACAAGCCGAAATGCCTGATTTCCTACCCCGCCGAGGTGGGAAAGATCGTGGTGAAAGTGGCGGTCTGACTAGCCCTTCCGGGCCGCGAATTCCAGGTGGGCGGCATTGGCGAGAAGCGCCTCCTCGCCGTGCAGCGATTCCTCCAGGCGAAGGAGCGTCCCCCGTTTTTCCGGATCCGCCAGCAATTCCTTGAAGCGGCGCAGGGGCAGCACGGTTTTGCCGATCAGGCCCAGCCATTCCAGGCCCCGCTCCCGGCACATGGCGCGTAGTTGCCCCGGCGTGAACATGTGCAGGACATAGCGCTCGTCCGGGTTGTCGGTCAGCCAAAGGGCGCGGCCGGTGCGGAGGAACTTTTCCAGACCGGAAACATCGCCGGCCTGAAAATAATGGTGGATCCCCTGAAGCCGGTTGTCGACCGACAGGAGAACCACGCCGCCCGGCCGGAGCAACCGCGCGATCTCCTTGAAGGCGCGGCCGGGCTTTTCGGTGGAGCTCAGCGGATCGCCCTGTCCGACAATGAAACCGTAACTCCCGGCCGGCAGGGCGCAAAGATCGTCAAGGGAGGCGCGCCAGAGCAAACCCCTTCCCGGCCGGCCGACGCCAACGGCCGGCCGGGAAGGGGCGCCCAGACAATCAAGATGGACAAAGGGCTTGCCCAGCGCCCCGAGCTTGTCAGCCGTCCGGTCGAGCATTTTTTGGGAGATGTCCAGGAAATCGACGGGATAGCCGGATCTGACCAGGCGCAACCCCCAGCGGCCGGCGCCGCAACCGACGTCCAAGCAGGGCGTCGCCTGATCCTTGGGGAGATGCCGGAGAATGTTCCGCCAGGTCAGGGCGAAAACCGCCTCCCAGTAGAGGTCGCCGTCGTAAATGCCGTCGTAGAGGCCGGCCACCCGATCATGGTAGCGCTCGACCGGGGAACGGCCGCGGCCCGGCATCAGAGGATGCCCTTCTCCCCGGCCCTGACTATGAAGTCGCGCACCACCTTTTCCAGCTTGGGGGCGGCCGCATTGGCCACCGCGATGATGGAGTCGATGTCGCAGGGCTCGAGACGGTCGGGCAGGCAGACATCGGTCAGAATCGCCAGCCCCAGCGTCTTCAGCCCGGCATGGACCGCCGCGATAACCTCGGGGACGGTGGACATGCCGATGGCGTCGGCGCCAATGATCCGGAGCATGCGGTATTCGGCCCGCGTCTCCAGGCAGGGGCCGGTCATGGCGGCGTACACGCCGCGATGGGCGGCGATGCCGTTTTCCAGGGCCAGGGCCAGGGCCAGGTCAACATATTCCGGGCAATAGGGGCGGCACATGTCGGGGAAGCGCGGCCCCAGGCGATCGTCGTTCGGGCCAATCAGTGGGTTTGCCCCCATGAGATTGATGTGGTCGTCGATGACCAGCAGGTCGCCCTTGCGATGCATGGGGTTGAGGCTGCCGCAGGCGTTGGTTACCACCAGGGAAGAGGCTCCGAGCGCCCGCATAATCCTGACCGGGAACACAATCCGCTCCAGGCTGTGGCCCTCGTAGCAATGGAGTCGCCCCTCCATAACCGCCAACGGCACGCCGGCGATCCGGCCGAGCCACAACTGTCCGGCATGGCCTTTGACGGTGGAACTGGCGAAGCCGGGGATATCGGCATACGGAATGACGGCCGCCTCGTCAATGCTCCTGGCCAGACCGCCAAGTCCGGTGCCGAGGATGATGCCGGTTTTGGGCGCCAAGCGGGTAATCCGCCGAATCGCCTGGACCGCGTCTTCCATCTCTTCCGCCAGTTGGCTGGACACGCCGATCCCCTTCATGAAAATGGCCGGATCGGGAAGGATCCGGCTTAGCCCAGGATTTCCGTCAATTTCCTTAGCGTCGCCTCCGGCCTGAGGCCATGGACGCCGAAACGCTTCCGGGAGGCGGTCCCTCCGACCAGGAGAACCACGCCGGTTGGCGGCGTTCCCAGTTTTTTCGCCAGCAATCTGGCGATCGCCTGGTTGGCTCTGCCCTTTTCCGGCGCCGCCGCCACCTCGATCCTCAACATGCCGTCATGGACGCCGGCAACGGCATCGCGCCTGGCGCCGGGATGCGCCTTGACCGAAAAGGCGCATCCGTCCTCCCAGGGTTCAACTTTGACGCCGAGAATGTCAGTCATGACAACCGGGACCCGGGCCAATTTCCGCTTAGCCCACCAAATCCAGGAGGGTCTGGGAGACCTCGTTCTCGGTGCGGCCCATGGCGGCGTTGGCCGAATAGGCGTTGCGAAAATTCATTTGGTTGGTCATTTCCACCGCCAGATCGGTGTTGGACTGTTCCGCTCCGGCCTGACCGGCATCGGCGTATGTGGCCGCCGGGGAGGCTGGCCGGTTGGGCGCGTAGGTGGCGGCGACCCGGGTACCGGTCCCGATGGAATTGACGTAGGCGTTGTCCGAGGTGGCGACCCGGGAGGCGCGGAAGTTGTCGGTATTGACGTTGGCGACATTATTGGCGGAGACGTCCAGACGGAACTGGTTGGTCTGAAGCGCCGACGCCGATGTTTGCAGGGCATTGACTGACATGGCAAATCCTCCCGACCACATCCATAACCGTTCATATTGATTATAATATACCGTACATTCTCATCGGCGGCAAAGGGTTTCTCTTGAGGGAATCAAATTTTTTTGGCGGCGGCCCGGGCAAAAATGATCTTAAAGCGCGGATCCCGCCGGATAGAGGCCAAATCCTGATCCTTAAGCAGGTTGTCGCAATCGGCATAGCCCTTCGCCACCGCCAGGGTCAAGCCTAGGATCGCCTCCTCCCGCTTGCCGGTGAGGGCCAGGCTACAGGCCAGGTTGTAGAGGATTCCCGGGTCGTTCGGGAAAAGGGCGGCCAGGCGGCGATCCAGCGCCAGCCCGTCGGCGAAAAAACCGAGGGTGGTGAAATGCCCGGCCGCCGCCGCCATCGCCTCGAAATGCCGGGGACGGCGTTCTAGCACCATGCCGCAAAATTCCAGGCAGAACCAGAGATAATCGCGCTCCGCCTCGCTGGCTATCCGCCGGCCGCGCTCCTGATCCTGAACGCCGGAAGGGGGGAATATGCCCATGTCGGTTTTCGCGCCCTCTATCGGCCGGCGGGTTTTTCCTCAAGCTCCAACTCGTCATCCCCGTCGTCGATCAGGCCGATGTCGATTTCGCCGGCGTCGTCGCCGGCCGCGGTCCGGGCCAGGGCGGAGGGGCTGGCGGCGGAGCCGTGGGCGTAGGAACCCTCCTCGCCGAAGAGGTCCAGCATTTCCAGGAAGGCGGCGGAATCCTTGGGGGCGCGGATGTTGAATTCGGCCGCCGCCCTGAGGCCGCCGCCGGGGATAACCGCCAGCCTGGCGTTGACGCGGCGCAGGATATTGAAGGGAAGCCGCTCGCATTCCCCGTAAGTGAAATCGATGATTGCCTGATATTTGCCCCCGTGCCTGTCGACGACCTTGATGTTGCTCATGGTTCCAGCCTCCCTGGCGGAAAAGGGTCCAACGCATTCGCGGTTTGCGGCAGTCTTACCATTTTACCGGACGGGGCGGCCGGGTCAAGGGTTTGTCGGCGAACCGGTCGGCCGGCCGCCATCGGCCTGGGCCGGAGGGCGGATATGGTTGGGGGCCGCTCATCCCCAAAGCAGATGTTGTACGCCAAGCGAAGTCAACGCGAGGATGGCCCAGCAGGAAAAGCCCAGCAGAAGCGGCCGCATCCCGTTGCGAACAAGTTGCATAATATTGGCATTCAGTCCGATTGCCGCCATCGCCGCGCAGATTGCGAATTTTCCCGCTTGCGCCAGATCCCGGCTCAGCGCGCCGGGAACGGCGGAAAAGGTGCCGAGGCCGGAGGCGACGACGAAGCCAACGACGAACCAGGGGAGGGCCTTGCCGAAACCGCCCCCTTTTGCGCTTGCCGCGGCGTTTTTCCTGGACATGTACAGCGCCAGGGCAAGCGTTATGGGGACAATCGTCAAGGTGCGGGTAAGCTTCACCACCACCGCCAAATCCCCCGCCGCATCGCTGAATGAATATCCCGCGGCGACCACCGACGAGGTGTCGTTGACGGCCGTCCCCGTCCACAGGCCAAAGGTGAAGTCGCCCATATGGAACAGATGCCCGAGGACGGGGAACAAAAACGCGGCAACCACATTGAAGAGGAAAATCGTGGAAATGGCTGACGCGACATCCTTGTCGTCCGCGTTTATGACCGGCGCGGCCGCGGCGATGGCGGAACCGCCGCACACCGCGGTTCCGACCCCGATCAGGATATTCGCGTTTCGGCCGACTTTTAGAAGCCGGCCGAACAAGAACGCGCCCGCGAAGGCGGCGGCGAAGGTGAAGAGCATCAGGACGAGGGTCTGCCGCCCGGTTTGCAGCGCGTTGAACAGGTTCATGTCAAAGCCAAGCAGGACAATCGAGTATTGCAGAACCTTCTTCGCGGCCAGGGAAATGCCGGCATCCAGCGTTTTTGGGCGCTTCCAGGACGCCAACAGCATGCCGAAAAGGATGCCGAGCACCGGGCCTCCCATGACCGGCACGGCCTTGCCGACGAGCCAGGCGGGGACGGCCAGGGCGAAACATAAAGCGATTCCCGGCATCTTTGCGCCAATGGCGCTCAAGGACGTTCGCGTTTCCATGGTTCATTTCCACCGGTCACTGCGTCCAAGGCTTCCGCGCGGCAAGTTCTTGCCCATTTGCCGCCGAATATGTCCCAATCCATAATTAGTCGCCGGCCGGCCTGGGTTCGCCGCCGGTCGACCAGCCAGCCGTTTATGGCCTGGCCGCCGGCCAAGATCGGCATCCGCCATATTGCAACCCATGATTGTGCATCATGCCGCCGCCAGGGCAAGGCGT
>JAISYD010000309.1 GCA_031270145.1 Planctomycetota bacterium | reverse complement strand
TGCATGACGATGTTTAGACCCGCCTCTCCGCGGATGCCGGCCATTTTGCTGGCGTCATCCCTTATTCTGGCCGTGGGGCGGGCCGGCGAGCCGGCCCAGCCCCAGCCCTACGAAAAAATACGCTATCCCACCTTTGCCGAAAACGGCCGCCTGGAATCGCTCATAGAGGCGGATCAGGCCGAAGCCTACGATTTGACGGAAAACACCCCGCGCGTCAACCTGAAAAACGTGCTGATCACCCTCTATGACGCCAAGACGGCCGAAGGCCCGGACGATCAGCCGCCCAATGTCAAAATGACCATTTCCAGCAATCGCGGCCATTTAATCCGCCGCGCCCCCGAAGCCGGCGGAAACATCGAGGACATCATGGATCTCGAGGGCAATGTCGTCCTCCGGCAAATGCGGCCGGGGCCGGCCCCGGCCCCGGCCGGCCGCAAGGCGTCCCGGCTTGATCCCGCCATTGAAACGGAAATCCACTGCCAACACGCTCAGTGGAACAACAACCTGCGCAAGCTCAACGGCGACGGGGAAGTGGAGTTCCTCCAGGAGGACAGCCGCATAGTCGGCACCGGCTTCCTCTATCTCGCCGACGATGAATCCCTGACCTCCGGCCGCGACTCCCGGAACATCCGGGATTGGGGCGGCATCATGTTCATAGAACATAACGCCCGCATGGAAATATACCGCGCCGGCGGCCTCACGGAAATAACCTGTCGCGACACCGCCAGCTACAAGCTAAATGAAAGGGAAATACAGTTCGAGCAGGATGTCCGCCTGCACCGCCCCGGCCTCGACATCGAGGCCGACATCCTCAAGGTCTTCCTCCAGCGCGAAGCCGCCCAGCCGGCGGCCGGCTCCAGCTCCATATTGCCTGGCGAGGTCAGGAGCGTGGTGGCCACCATTGGCAAGCGCCAGGGCTCCGTGGTCATCACCGGCTACAATGTCGGCCCGTCTGGAAGGAGCGAGGAGGTCGTCTACCTGGCGAAGGGCGGGCGGGCCGATTATGATCTCCCCGCCAACCGCATAGTACTCACCGATCCCCGGGTGATAGAATTCGCCAATTCGCGGGAGGAGCGGGTGCCGGAGGTGGAATTCGGCAACAACCGCATCTCGGATCGGAGCCTCGAATTCATCTTCGCGGTGGAGGACGAGGGCGGCCGCCAGCGCTCGATACTGGAAACCCTGAACGCCAGCGGCGGCCGGGGACAGGTTTTCATCCGCCCGGACGCCGACTCCGGCCCGGACGCCAAGCCGACCGACATCACCTACAAGGGGACTTTGGACTATTCCCGAAAGAATAGCCGCATCCATTTCACCAAATCGGTGTTTCTCAAGCAAAATGAAATCCGCATCCGCTCCGAAACGCTCAATGCCAGGCTATCGGGGACGGGAACCGGCATGGAAGGCCAAATCGACCGCATTGTGGCCGAAACCGACGTCAACATCCAGGACGGCTCCCGCGAGGCCAGGGCGCAGCGGGCCGAATACGACATGACCCCGGTGACCGGCGGCGACGGCGGCCAAAGCAGCCTCTACACCCTCCGCCTTTACGGTCCGCCCCAACGCACGCCGCCGCACCCGTGGGTGAGGGACGAGCGGGGCAACCAGATCAACGCCCCGGAAATCCATATGCAGCGCCTGGCCAAACGGGGTATCCGCCCCGACGAACGGGATGATCGGCACCTGATCTACGCCAGCGGCGGAGTGGTTTCCAGCGAATTCGTCACCACCCCGGCCACCCTGGTCGAGGAGGGCAAGGTCATATCGATAAAATGCGAAAAGGCCATGGAATACAACGAGGCCACCGAAGTGGCCTGGTTCGAGGGCGACGTCGTCGCCGTCTCCGACACGCCGGAGGACAACTATGTCCTCACCTGCGACCGGCTGATCCTCAACCTCCCCGAGTCGCCGGATCCCGGCGATCCCGGCAAGACCGTCACGCGGATCCGGCGGATCGACGCCAACGGCAACGCCAGGCTGATCCAGGATATCCGCACCTGCGAGGCCAATCGCATCATCCGCGACTTCCCCACCATGCGGACCGACGAGGGCGACATCTACCTGGAGGGCGTCCCGGCCGCCAATGGCATGCCGCCGCAAATGGCGATTTACCGCGAACAGAGCGGTTCCCAAATCGGCTCCATGTTCGCGGCCCCGCGCATCATGGCCTCGGCCAAGGGCGACCTGATCCGGGCCAACGGCCCGGGCCAGCTCTCCATGCCGGACGAGATACCCGGCTTCCGGGCCGAGATCCACTTTGACGGCGCGGCGCATTACGAAATCCCCGGCAATGGCGGGAATGTCGATGACCGCGCCCTGAGCTTCGCCAAATTCCGCCGCGGGGTGATCCTGCGCCAGGAATCGCGCAACCTCGTCTTGCGGGCGGAGGAGGTGGACGCCACTTTCATGCGCGACGGGGAATCCCGGGAAAATGAGGCCGGGCTCTCGGATTCCAGGAACGCCATCTATATCGAGCGGCTTGGACGCCTGATCCGGACCGAGGCGAGAACCGGGGTGCGCATAGACCACGCCCTGCCCCGCCAGGGCCGGCGGGTGGCGGTGGGGGATCGGGGGGTGGTGATGTTCAGCGACCTGGGCAACACCATCCGCCTGTCGGCCGACCGGCAACGGGATCCCCGCCGCTTCGCCATGGCCAAGGACAACGACGGCAAAGTCCTCACCGCGCCGGAAATCGAGGTGCGCGAGGGCGAGGGATACACCCGGGCCGCCGGGCCGGGGGAACTCCTGTTGCCGGGCGGCGGCGAGGGCG
>JAISYD010000286.1 GCA_031270145.1 Planctomycetota bacterium | reverse complement strand
GTCGTCCTGGGCCGAGCCGCCCAGCTTGACGACGATGATCCGGTTCCGGAACTTCCGGATGTAGGGAAGCGCCTCGGTCAACGCCTGGGCCTTCTTTATCGCGTCTTCCATCATTTTTTCCACCCTTTTTTAAAACCCCGCGAAACGTTATAACCCCCGCGGACGCCATGTCAAGGAAAATGGAGCGGACCACCGGGTCATTCGATCGAACAACGATAGCGATGCCATGGCGCCTTCCCCATGCGGGTACGCGCAACGAAGAACGGCATCCGGTTAAGGCGCGGAGCCATTTAACCCTACCGGTCAATACGGCCGGAATGACGGCGACATCGCCCGCCCCGGGATCCGCGCAGGGAGAAGACGGCTTCAGTCCAGGTCCAGGAAAGAGGTGGCGCAGGCCGGGAAACTGCCGACCCGGACGCCCACCTCCTCCTCCGCCCAGGCTCTTTTGGCCGGCGACGGCTCCGGCCAAGGCCCGGCCGGAACAGGGAACCTTCTACATGATAGAATCTTAAATGTCAAGGAAATTTTTTGGCGTTTTAAATTATATTTTAACTTTTGAAATGCCATGTGCTTGTGGGTAAGAAAAACGGAGCGGCGGCATGGCGGTTGCCAGCCGGTTTTTGCTCTTGTCCAGGCGGGAATCGTTCGGCGGCTAGGGAAGGATGCGGCGCGAGGCTAGGGAGGATGCGGGCTTAATCGCAACGGCTTCGGATTGGAGATCGGAATGAAAAAGCTCGGTTGTCTCTTTCTTCTCACGCTGTTAGGCGCGGTTGCGGCCGCCGCCGGGGAATGGAGCGGCTTCTGCGTCGGCATATCCGACGGCGACACCATAACCGTGCTCAAGGACGACCGGGAGCGGGTCAAGGTTCGTCTCTATGGCATTGATTGCCCGGAGTCCAGCCAGGATTACGGCACGCGGGCCAGGCAAATGGCCGGCAACCTGGCCTATCAAAAGATCGTCGCAATCACGCCGATCGATACAGACAGGTATGGCCGTACGGTTGGCCTCGTCGTTGCCGACGGTGTTCTTGTCAATCGCGCCCTGGTCGAGTCGGGCATGGCGTGGGTTTATTCGCAATACTGCCGCGTGGCGGAGTGCGAGGAGTGGCGCAATTTGGAGGAGGCGGCCAGAAAAGCCAGGCGCGGCCTGTGGGAACAACCGTCACCCGTCCCGCCCTGGGAATGGCGGCGGGGACGCCGCGCCGCCGCGCCGCAAGAGACGCCGCGAAGCGTCAGCTACCACGGCAATACCAGCAATCGCATTTTCCACCGCGAGGAGTGCAGATTTTTTAACTGCTCGGATTGCAATGCCGTTTTCCCGTCGCGGGATGCGGCGCTACAGGCTGGGTATCGCCCCTGCCGGGTGTGCAAACCATGAACCAACGGCGCATTGGCATGCGCCATCCGGCGGGGTGACGGGCCGACGCCAAAGCGGAAGGCTTTCCTTAAAATCGGCGGGAAATGGTCTTGCCGCGGGGCGCATCTCAGGCGGGGAAGGGTACGGCCGGCTGAACCAGGCGATTTGCGTGATTGTCGCCGATCACGTCATGTGGTATAATTGCCCGAGGGGAAACTACGGCGCCTTTCCAGTCAAAGTCGGCGTGGGTTTCAACTCGGGTCCCGGGAGCGAATTGTCCGACGATAGGATGAACTCGGTTGCGGCAACAGTATGGTTTCAAGCGTGTTCGGTTTACACGGCGGCGGAATGGCGACTGTGGACAGCGGCAAGGCGATATTGATCGGCATGATGGCTTCGGGGAAAAGCACCGCCGGCGCCGAATTGGCCAGGCTGGCGGGTCGTCCGTTCCTTGACGCCGACGCCGTTCTTGAGGGGCGGGCAGGCATGTCGATCCCGGACTGTTTCGCCCGCTTGGGCGAGGCCGGCTTCCGCAGCTTGGAGCGGGAGACCCTAGATGAAATCCTCGCCCGTCCCGAGGGCCTGGTTGTCGCCCTTGGCGGCGGCGCCTATCAACAGGAAGCCATTCGACGGCGGCTCCGGAGCGGGGCCGTGACCGTCTATCTCCGACTTTCCGCCGACGAGATCGTGGCCCGGCTGGAAAAAACCGACATCTCCGCCCGTCCCATGCTCGCCTCCGCCCCGGACTGGCGGGAACGGGCGCGGGAATTGGCGGCCGAGCGGGATGTGGTTTATCTCGGGGCCGATGTGGTTGTGGAGGTTGGAGGGCTGGCGGCGCGGGAGGCGGCGGGCAAAATCGCCGCCGGGCTGGCGGAATATCAGGCGCGGCAAGGGGAAACATGAACATACTGCCGGTGGACATCAGGCGCGGGGATCATCATTACGACATCCTGGTCGGAGATTTGCTGCCCGGGCGCTGGCTGGAGGAAATCGAGGCGCGGGCCAAGTCGGACAAATATTTCGCCGTCATCGACGCGCGGGCGGCGGCGGCGCATGATATTCCGGCCAGGCTCGCCGGGCGCCGGGGTTGGCGGATCACGGTCCTCCCGGGGGGCGAGGATCACAAAAAGATCGCCGATTACGCCGCCCTTTGCGAGAGTTTGATTGCCGACGGCGTGGATCGCCGGAGCGTGGTGGCGGCGATAGGCGGCGGGGTAGTGGGGGATTTGGCGGGGTTCGCCGCCGCCACCATCCTGCGAGGAGTGCGCCTGGCGCAGGTGCCAACCACCCTGCTGGCCCAGGTCGACAGCTCGGTCGGCGGCAAGACGGGGATCAATCTGGCCGGCGGCAAAAACCTCCTGGGCGCCTTTCAGCAACCCGAGGTGGTGATCATCGATCCCGGTTTCCTGGCCACGCTGCCGGAGCGGGAATTCCGGGCCGGGATGGCCGAGCTGGTGAAACACGGCATTATCGCCGATCAGGACTTTTTCGACCGCCTGGCCGCTTCGGCCGGGTTTTTCGCCAAGCGCGATCCCGCCTTCCTGGCCGAGGCTGTGGCCCATTCCTGTCGGATGAAGGCCGATATCGTCGGAGGCGACGAACGAGAGTCCGGGCGCCGAGCCCTGCTGAATTACGGCCATACCTTCGGCCATGTACTGGAAACCTTGGCCGGCTACGACGGTTCGCTCATCCACGGCGAAGCGGTTGGGGTGGGGATGGCGCTGGCGGCGAAGTTCGCGGCCGACAGAGGGATGATCGGACGGAATGGGGTGCAACGCATCGTCCTTGCCCTCCGCCGCCTCGGCATCCCCGTTTGCCTTGACGATTTGCCGCAACCCTTGGAGGGAAGGGGCGATTGGCGGAAGCGATTGACCGCCGACGCCATCCTCGCCGCCATGCTCAAGGACAAGAAGGCGGCCTCGGCCGGTTTAACCCTGATTCTGCCGGCGGACATCGGCGATTGCCGGGCGCGGCCCGGCGTTCCGGCGGCGGCGGCGGCGGCCTTCATGCTGGAGGCGCTGGCGGAAAGCGGGGAAATGGCGGTTGCGCCGCCGACGGGGCGGAGGTATAATAATAAGGAGACGGGTCCCTAAGCGGCGCCGGGCGAAACGTGACCATGACATCGGGGTCACGTTTTTTATGTTTGGACGGAGTCGGCGATGGCGGCGAAAATTGTGGCGTTCATGAACCAGAAGGGCGGGGTGGGCAAAACCACCGCCACGGTGAACATCGGCGCCTTCCTCGCCAAGGAGCACCGGAAGCGGGTGCTCCTGGTCGACATCGATCCCCAGGGCAGCTTGTCCGAACATGTCGGGCTTAGCACCAGGGAGCTTGGCGATTCGATTTACGACGTTTGGATCCGAGGCGCCGATCCCCGCCGGATCATCCGCCGGATGCATGGCTTGGAAGTGTTGCCAGCCAACCAGGAACTGGCCGGGGCGGATGTGGAGTTGCCCCGGTTGCCGGAATGGAACGTCCGCCTCCGGAACGCCCTTTCCGGGGTCAGGGAACAATACGACTTCATCCTCATGGATTGTCCGCCCAGTCTGGGGGTATTGACGGTTTCCGGCCTGGCGGCGGCGGATCTGGTGTTGGTGCCGATGGAGGCGGAATACTTGGCGTTATTGGGCGTCAGCCAGCTTTTGGATACGGTTGATATGGTCAAAAGGCGGATCAATCCCGGCCTTGAGATCGGCGGAGTGATCTTCTGCCGCTTTGACGGACGCACCACTTTGGCCCGAGGGGTGAAGGCCGATATTGACAAACATTTTCCCGGCAAGGTGTTCGCCGCCGTGATCCGCCAGAATATCCGGCTGGCCGAAGCGCCAAGCCATCGGCTGCCCATCTGCGAGTATGATCCCAAGTCGCCGGGGGCCGACGATTATCGGAAGGCCACGGTCGAGTTCCTGGAACGCTTCGGAATCGCGTCTGACATCCCCGAGGTGGAAGTGGAGACTGACGCCGGCGACATCATGGCCGAAACCCCGGTTATTCCGGAGGACGCCGCCGGCCGGGGGGAATGGCAGCGCCAGCCGCTTTGGCGCTAGCGCCTGGCGGCAAGAGGGAGGATGCATGTATCCGGTGGTGGCGGCAATCGACTTGGAGACGACGGGAGGCGATCCCTACAAGGATCGCATCATTGAGGCGGGAGCGCTCCTTATTGAGGACGGCATGCCTACCCGTAGTTTTTCCGAGTTGATGGATCCGGAGCGGCCGCTCGCCCCCGGCATCATCAAGCTCACCGGCATCACCCCCGCCATGCTAAGGGACGTCCGCGGCCAGACCGAGGTGTTGGAGGATTTTCTCGCCTTCATCCCCGCCGACGCCCTTTGCATCGCCCACAATGCCGCCTTTGATCGGCAATTTCTCCGGGTAGCCACCAAGGATCGTTTCGCCAACACCGTCCTCGACACGGTGGAGTTGTCCCGCATCTGCTTCCCCGAGCTGCCCAGCCACGGCTTGGCCGTGCTTTCGGAGGAGTTCGATTTGCGCGGCGACAAATCCTCGCACCGGGCCCTGGCCGATTGCGAGGCGTTGGCCCAGCTCTGGCTCATTCTCATCGACAAGGCGCGCGAAATTCCCCTGGCCGCCCTGGGGGAGATGCGGCGCCTGCTGGCGGCGAATCCCCGGCATCCCTATCGCGATTTTTTCGCCCGCCTGGCGGCCGAGCGGCTGTCCGAGGGGCTGGGGGGCGAAACGGATTTTGCCGCGCTCTTCAAGCCGAGGCGAAATTTCCAGCCCCGCCCGCCGGCCGATCCGGAGGATGGGGAGGAATACAAGCCGATCGATGTGGATAAGGTCATGGGCTGGTTCGCTCCCGACGGAGCCTTCGCCCGGGCGTTTCCCGGCTACGAAAGCCGGGCGGGGCAAATGGAGATGGCGGTTTCGGTCGCCGGAGCTTTGAACGACGGCGGCCATCTCATGGTGGAAGCCGGCACCGGCATTGGCAAAAGCCTGGCCTATTTGGCTCCGGCCCTTGAGTTCGCCGTCCTCAACCACACCCCGGTGGTGGTCAGCACCAACACCAAAAACCTCCAGGCCCAGCTTTTCAACAAGGATATCCCTCTGTTGCGGAAGGCGCTGGACATCGAATTCAAGGCCGCCCTCCTCAAGGGAAGGGGCAATTACCTGTGCCTCAGGAAACTGCTCTACGCGCTGGATCAGATGGACGCGGAGCTGGACGGCGAGGATCGCATGCGCCTCCTCAACCTGATCCCCTGGTCGGTATGGACGGAGACGGGGGACATTTCGGAGAACATCGTGGCCGGAAGGCCGCACTTCGCCCCGCTCTGGGGCAAGCTGACCACGGTGGGCGACGATTGCCTCGGCCGCTCCTGCAAGCGCTTCCGCCAATGTTTCCTCTGGAAGGCCAGATCGGCGGCCCAGGAGGCGGATTTGGTGGTGGCCAACCATTCGCTGGTCTTCGCCGACCTTGGCTCGAAAAGTCCCGCCATTCCCGATTACCGCCACCTGATTTTTGACGAAGCCCACAATTTGGAGGACGCGGCCACCAACCACCTGGCGGTGGAGCTGACGCAGGCGCGGATCGTCACCGCGATCAACCGGTTGCACCGTCCCGGACGCAAGGGTTCCACCGGTTTGGCCGCCAGCATGGAGAAGATGTTCGCCGCCGCCAATTTGCCGGATTATTCGGCCGACGCGCTTCGGCGCATCGATGGCATCCGCGAGGCGGTCGGGCGGACGCATGAGGAATTGCCGGCTTTTTTCCAGGCATTGGACGCCGCCTTGACGGCCAAAAAATCCGGCGATACCGCCCGCTTCCGCGCCGACGACAAGCGCGAGGTAATCTGGGAACCGGTGGAAAGGGCGGAGCGCGGCCTTTTCACCGCCCTGGCCGGGGTATTGCGCTGCTTGGAGGATCTATCCGGGCTGTTGCGGGAATTGGACGAGGGAACGATTCCCTACCAGCAGGAGTTTGGCCGCGACCTGGACGCGTCGGCCGCCTGGATTCGGGAGATAACCGAGGACGCGACCTTCATTTTGCAGGCGGCCAGCGGCGACTACGTCTATTGGCTGGAGCGTTTCGGCCTCAAGTCCGGCCCAAAGCTCGGCGCGGTCCGGGCGGTGGCGGCCCCGATAGAGGTGGGGCCGCTCCTTTTCGACCAGCTTTACCAGCGGAAACGCGGCGTATTTTTCTGTTCCGCCACCATGACGGTGAGGAACAGCTTCGATTTCCTGGCCCGACGCCTCGGCATTTCGCTTATCCAGCCGGAGCGGCTTGCCAGCTTCAACGCCGGCACCCCATATGATTATTCCCGGCAATGCCTGGCGGCGACGCCGATGTTCCTGCCGGAGCCGGGGGCAAGGGACGGCGACTACGGTCGGGAACTGGCGCGATTCCTTTCCGAGGCGTTTTGCCGCACCGAGGGCCGGGGCATGGCCCTGTTCACCAGCTACGACATGCTGACCCGGGTGGCGGACATCCTGGAGGAGGAATTCCTTGGCGGCGGCATCAACCTGCTGGCACAGGGGCGCTCGGGTTCGCGCGAGAACATCACCGCCGTCTTCAAGCGCGGCAACCGTTCGGTTCTCCTGGGGACGCACTCGTTTTGGGAAGGCGTCGACGTGGCCGGCGACGCCCTGTCCTGCCTGGTTATAACCCGGTTGCCCTTCGGGGTGCGGACCGATCCGATCATCGAAGCCCGTTGCGGCAAGGTGGAGGCCGATGGCGGCAACGCCTTCATGGAGTATTCCCTGCCGTCGGCGGTGATCCGCTTCCGTCAGGGGTTCGGGCGGCTGATCCGTTCCCGTACGGATCGGGGGGTGGCCATCGTGGCGGATCGGCGCATCGCGGTGAAGCGTTACGGCCAGTGGTTCCGGGACTCGCTGCCGCTGGCGCCGACGAACTATTCGGATCGCGGCAAGTTGCTGGACGACATGGCGAAATTCCTCAACCCAACCCCAAAAGGGGACAATGCCGGTACAGCCAAGGACTCTCAATGATCACGCGAATTGACGGACTCCGGAACATTGCCATCATCGCCCATGTCGATCACGGCAAAACCACCCTGGTGGACGCCCTGCTCAAACAGTGTCATGTCTTCCGGCAAAACCAGGAGGTGGTCGACTGCGTCATGGACTCCAACGCCATCGAGCGCGAGCGCGGCATCACCATCTTCTCAAAAAACGCCGCCATAAACTATCGCGGCGTGCGCATCAACGTCATCGACACCCCCGGCCACGCCGATTTCGGCGGCGAGGTGGAGAGGGTGCTCAACATGGCCGACGGCGTCCTGCTCCTGGTCGACGCCTTCGACGGCCCCATGCCCCAAACCCGCTTTGTCCTCCGCAAGGCGCTGCGGGCCGGCCTGAAGCCGCTGGTGGTGATCAACAAGATCGACCGGCCGGGCGCCAGGCCCCACGAGGTATTGGACGAGGTGTTCGAACTTTTCCTGCAACTGGACGCCTCGGAGGAGCAGCTTGACTTCCCGGTGATCTACGCCTCGGGCCGGCAAGGGGTGGCCAAGCTGGAAATGGACGACAAATCCGCCGATTGCCGCCCGCTTCTCGACGCCATCCTCCGGTACATCCCGGCGCCCGAGGCGGATTGCGACGGCCCCCTCCAGATGCAGGTGGCGGCCATCGACTACAACGACTATGTCGGTCGCATAGCCGTCGGGCGGGTCGGACGGGGCCGCGTCCGGGAAAAGGCCGATGTGGCGGTCATGCTCCGCGACGGCGGCCGGCGGAACGGGCGGGTCGAGACGGTGCAGATATTCGACGGCATCGGGAGGACCGGGATCCGGGAGGTGTCGGCGGGCGACATCGCCCTAATCACCGGCATTCCGGACATCGGCATCTACGACACCATCGCCGATTCCGAGACCCCCGAGGCGCTGCCGGCCGTCCAGATCGACGAACCCACCCTGACCATGGAGTTCAAGCCCAACGACAGCCCCTTCCTCGGCCGCGAGGGGCAGTTCGTCACCAGCCGGCACTTGAAGGAGCGCCTGGAGCGCGAGATTCGGAGCAATATCGCCCTTCGCCTGGAGCAGACGCCGGACGGTTTTCTGGTGGGCGGCCGCGGTCTGCTGCACTTGGGCATCGTCATTGAGACCATGCGCCGCGAGGGCTACGAATTCGCGGTGGGCCGCCCCCATGTGGTGTTTCGCGAGCGGGACGGCGTGAGGCTGGAGCCGGTGGAGATCCTTTCCGTGGACGTGCCGGAGGAGGCGGGCGGCAAGGCGATGGAGCTCATAGGTTCCCGCCGGGGCGCGCTGGAAAAGATGGAGCGCCGGAACGGCGGCCTCCATTTGATCTTCAAAATTCCCAGCCGGGGCCTGATCGGCCTCCGCGGCCGCCTGCTTACCGTCACCCGGGGGGAAGCCGTGATCCACCACGTTTTTTTCGATTACGAGCCCTACAAGGGAGAAGTCCCGGGGCGACCGAACGGGGTTCTGGTGTCCGCGTCCCAGGGCAAATCCACCGCTTACGCCCTGGACGGCTTGCAGCTCCGCGGACAATTTTTCATCTACCCGGGCGCCGAGGTTTACGAGGGGATGATTGTCGGCGAGAATTCCCGTCCCGACGACCTGGAGGTGAATGTATGCCGGGAAAAAAAACTCACCAATGTCAGGGCGTCGGGAGCGCATGATCGCAACGCCGATCTGGCCACGCCCCGGGAGTTCTCCCTGGAGGCGGCGCTCGAATACATTGACGACGACGAACTTTTGGAGGTTACGCCGACGAACAGCCGCATGCGCAAGCGGGTGCGCACCGACAACGAGCGCCGCAAGCTGGGGCGCCAGGCGAGGCTGGTGGCCAGGGGGGCCTGACCCGGAGTTGCTTTCGGGGCGGCCGGATGCTATAATCAACCTTATCCGGAAAGACGGCGGTTGGTGAAAATACGGCACGGCGGAGGAGAGGCGGCAATCATGGACAGCGAGGCTCTTATCACCGCGTTCATCATTTTCCTGGCCCGTTGCACCGATGTGACCATGGATGTGATACGCATCCTCATGTTGGTCAGGGGCCGGAAAATCCTGGCGGCCGGAATGGGCTTTTTCGAGGTTATGGTTTACATAATGGTGATGAACGCCATCATGGGCGGCGGCAAGTCCCTGTCCTTGCCGCAACTCATCGCCTATTGCGGCGGCTACGCCAGCGGCAACGTCATCGGCTCCTGGCTTGAGTCCAAGTTGCTCAACGCCTACGTCATGATGGAGATCATCATGGCGCATAGCGATGAATCCAGCCACTTGGCCGAACGCCTGCGCGAAGCCGGCTTCGGCACCACGGTGCTGACCGGCGAGGGCAAGAACGGCCCCAACCTGGTGTTCAAGGTAATTTGTTACCGACGGGAAGTAGCGAAGGTCAGCGAAATCGCCAAGGGGTTGGGCGGCTTCATTTTCTTCTCCGATCTCAAGGGCGTGTCGGGCGGCTATTTCCGAAGTCGAGGTTATAAATAAGGTCTGGCCATGGCGGAACTGGCGGCGCGGGAAAGAGGTTCGGCGGTTTGGCCGGGGTTGATCGCCCCGCTGAGCCTGACTTTCTTACTTGCCGTCGCCGGCTGGCTTTTCGCGGCCAAGGTGGCCGCGGATCAGGAGGCAGCCGACCGGGCGGCCCTGGAACTGGAAAAAAACGCCCGCCTGGGGGCGGGGGATATCCTCTCACAGGCGATAAAGCGTTCGGCGGTTTTGCTTGAGGCCAGGAAAGCGGCCAGGAAAAACCAGGAAAGGAATCTTCGCCTTGAAACCAGGGGCGTCCTTGATTCTGTCCACGGCTTGCTGATCTCCATCCTGGACAAGGCGGGACGGAAGGCGCCTTTCCGCCGCGAAATTGGACGTTTCCCGCCTGGATTCAATGGGATGGCGGCTTTTCTGGAAATCCCCCCCCCGGAGGAAAGGGACGATCAGGCCCTGGCGGCGCTTCGCGCCTCCTCGCCCGAACTCGCCCTGTTGTTGCCGGCCGGCAGTTCCCTTGGCGTGACCGAGGATAATTCACGGGAACTCCTGTCGCTTGGCGGCATCGACCGTTCGGCCGACGTTTTGACCGCGGCCATGGTCCGGGAGTTCATCTTCAACGACGGCGATTCATCCCGCGACTGGTCGCTCCGGGTGGAACTGGCGGCGCGGGACGACAACCCTCCCCATAGTGCGGCGGAGATGGCGAAACTTCTCTCCGACTCCTTTGCGGGATTCCACCTGGACGGCGCCGCTTGGGACGGCTGGCTGTTGAACCCCGACGGCTCGGCGGCGGCGTTCACCCCGCCGGGGAGCGGAGAGAAGCCATCGCCGGCGGCATCGGATCGCCCGCCCCCCCACATCGGCAAGGCGGGAGAATGGACCGAAGCCGGACCGGGCCGCCTGGTTTGGCTGGAACGGAGCGAAGCCAGGGCGGATGTTCCATGGATTATGGCGGTCGGGGTGACTATCGACCATCCGGCTCCGCCGCTGGAACTGGCGGAGGAATTTTGGCGTGATCGCCGTTGGACCGTCACCCTGACGGCTTTGCCGTTGTTGTCCCTGGCGGGGTGGGTTTGGTTTTTCAGCAACCTGTTTTCCCCGGCCGGGAAGGCGGTTGCGGCCAGGGGAAGCCCGCCCGGACGCGCCGGCACGGCGGAGAATGCCGCAACAGAGAGACAATTGCCGCGGGATGACCCGGCTTCCCGCGACATTCCCGAGGTGCAGGGGGTGATTGTGGCTGAAATCGATGATCGCGGCCGGATTACGGTACATCCGCAAGCCGGTTTGGCGGATCCCATGCCGTCCGGCAGTTTGCTCCGTTTGCAAGCCATACATCGCGGTCGCGACGACGCGACGGGCAGCCGCATCCTCGACCAGGCTGACAGCCGGGTGTTGCGGGAACTGGCCGCCCGGGTGCGTCCGCCGCGCCCGGTTCCGAAGCGGCCGGATGGCTCGGCCCTGGAGCGCCGCCGGATCGCCAAAACAGTACTTGAGGAACGCATCGTCAAATTGAAATCCCCCGAGGGCTGGCCAAAGGTCCAAGCCGCCGTCAATGAGGTTTGAGTATGGTCCAATTGGCTGAATCCAGGGCCGGAGGCCAAGCGGACGGGACGGGAATATTCACCGGGGGGCGCATGGACGCCGCCGTTCCCGGGCATTTGCCGGTTATGCCGGCCGAGGTGATGGATGTCCTGGCTCCCCGTCCGGGAGATACGGCGGTGGACGGCACAACCGGTTTGGGAGGCCACTCCCTTCTGCTTGGGCCGGCGCTGGGAGGCGGGGGGCGGCTGGTTTGTTTCGACCGCGACGCCCAAGCCCTCGCCCTGGCCAGATTCAGGCTGGCGCAACTCCCGTGCCGGACGAATTTTGTCAATATGCCGTTTGAATTCATGGATCGGGAATTGAGGCGATTGGGGGTTGCCGGAGCGGATCGCATCCTGTTGGATCTCGGAGTTTCCTCGCTCCAGCTCGACTCGCCGGAGCGCGGTTTTTCTTTTATGCGGGACGGCCCCCTGGATATGCGGATGAGCCGGGACGGCGGGCCGACCGCGCGGGATATCGTCAACGCCTGGCCGGAAGAACGGCTCAGGCTGCTTTTCAGCGAACTGGGGGAGGAGCGTTTTTCCCGCCGCTTGGCCAAATGCATTGTAGAGGGCAGGGCGGGGCGTCCGATAGAAACGACTG
The DNA here is from genome assembly GCA_031270145.1 of Planctomycetota bacterium. Taxonomy (GTDB): domain Bacteria; phylum Planctomycetota; class SZUA-567; order SZUA-567; family SZUA-567; genus JAJBSZ01. The sequence goes on along the minus strand of JAISYD010000286.1, from coordinate 11,226 downwards.
GCGAACTCTCGGAACTGGCGCTAAGGGCGGCGCCGCGGCTAGGCCGGGCGCATCCGGCTACCCGGATGTTTCAGGCGCTCAGGATGTATGTGAATGACGAATTGGGCTGCATTTCCAGGGGATTGGCGGCGGCCGGGAGGGTTTTGCCGCCTGGCGGCAGGCTGGCGGTACTGACTTTCCATTCGCTTGAGGATCGCTTGGTCAAACGGATATTCAAGCGCTGGCTGGAAATGGGGTTGGTTGAAATGGTTTTGTCCGGGGCGACGGTTCCGTCCAGGGACGAGATCCGGGGCAACCCCAGGGCCAGGAGCGCCAAATTGCGGGCGGTGGAGCGGTTGAATTAAGGAATGGTGCAGACTGGAAAGGGATTTCCATGGGCATCCGGGGATTTGTGCTGGGGGTGGCGTTGGTGGCGCTGGTGGGGTGGTGCATGGTCCAGGAGACCTTCAAGCAAACTTGGGCCAGGTATGATCTGGCTGAACTGGCGCGCCGGGAAGACGATATCCGGAAAAGGATGGAAAAGCTCCGGGCCGATGAAATAGCCCTTTGCTCCCCTAACCGGCTTGGCGCCCTGGTACGGGAAAAAGCGCCCCGCCTGGTGGCCATCGGCAGCGCCGATCCCAATTGCCGGGCAGGATTCAACCGGGGGACGGAGCGGTTGCCTGGAACCGTCCTGGACAAGGTTTTCCTTAAATTGGAACGGCCGGTTAGAATGGCCTCGCTTGGCGGAAGATAGGGGAATCCATGGCCGCTGGCGGCGAATTCATGGAAGGTGTGCCGGCAAGCGGGGGGCCGCGGGCGCGGGGTACCCGCTGTTTCGCCCGCCTGGCCGGTTTGGCCTTTCTCGTCGTGGCGGCCCGATTGTATCAGTTGCAGGTGCTTGAGCATGACAAATTCTCCGGCGACGCCATCCGCCAGACCTTCGGCTTCCAGCGCGAGCGGGATCGCCGCGGCGGCATTGTGGATGCCAAGGGCAGGACGCTTGCCGTTTCAGTGGCGGCCAAGGCGTGCGCCATCGATCCCAAAACGCTCCTGGAGGCCGAGGGCTCCAACCCGGACAAGTTGCTGGATCGCCTTGCCGGAATACTTTCCCTCAAACCGGCCGAGCGCGAGCGCCTGGCCAAAAACATCGCCAAGCGGAGGACGGTTGTCGGCGGGGATGGGAGCGCCGAAGAGGAGCCGCTCCGTTTCGTCTGGGTCAAACGCCGTCTTTCCGACGCTGAATGGAGCCAATTGACCGCCGCCATGGATGCCGCCAAGCGGGAGACGTCCGATGCCTGGCGTAACCGCCGCTTGTGGTTGCGCAAGGTCGGCGAATTCAAGGCGGCCCGGAATCAAGAGGGGCAAAAGTTGGCGCAGGAGGCGGCCGAAGGCTGGCGGCAAACCGCCCTGGCGGCCGAGGGGCGTTTCGCCGGCGTCTTTTTTCCGCCCGAATATATGAGGGTCTATCCCCAAGGCGAATTGTCAGCCCATGTCCTGGGTTTCGGCGATATTGACGGCCAAGGGAGGGAGGGAGTGGAAAAAGCCTGCCAGGCGCTTTTGGAGGGCATTTCCTTGAATAGGATGGTGGCCCGGGACGCGCGTTCCCGCGCGCTTTCCTCCCTGGCGGCCGACAACCGTTCCACCGACGGCCTTACGGTGGAACTGACCCTGGACAGCGCCATCCAGGCGATAGTCGAGGAGGAACTGCGGCTGGCGGTGGACAAGTTCAAGAAAAATGCGCCGGAGGTGACCGCCCATGCCGTGGTCATGGACCCCTTCACCGGCGGCATACTTGCCATGGCCAATTATCCGACCTTCGATCCCAACCGGCCGGGCGAATTCCAGGCCAGCGACCGTTGGAACGGGGTGGTGGCCGCGACCCAGGAGCCGGGCAGCACCTTCAAGCCGCTGGTGCTTTCCGCCTCGATCGAGGAGAAACTGGCGGATTTCAACGAGGAAATCGATTGCGGCCGGTTTCGCATGGACAACGGCCGCACCATAAAGGATATCCACGACTACGGGAGGATGAGCCTGCTGATGGCCATGGTGAAAAGCTCGAATCCCGCCATGGTCCGGGTGGGGCAGCGGCTGGGTCCGGAAAAGATGCGCCAATACGTCCTTAAATACGGCTTTGGCGAAAAGCCCGGCAGCCTTTTGCCGGGCGAGGTCGGCGGACGGGTCACCGCCGCCGGCAAGTGGTCGTCCTACACCATGGGCTCGGTGCCGATGGGCTACGAGATCGACGTGACGGTGCTCCAGATGGCCGCCGCCTATTCGGTCATAGCCAACGGCGGCGTTCTGCCCAAGCCCCGTGTCATAGCGGGCGTCCGCGACGCCTCCGGGCAAATGTCCCTGCGCCTGGAGCCGGAAATGCGCTGGCGGGTGATATCGCCCGAGACGGCGGCCCTTATGCGCCTGGCCATGCGCAAGGTGATAACCGACGGCACCGGCCGCCGGGCCAACCTGGACGAATACGATCTGGGCGGCAAGACCGGCACCGCCAATATGATTGCCAACGCCAAGGAGCGGGCCGCCGGCGTCCGGGCTTATTCAAATACCCGTCACACCGCCAATTTCGTCGCCTTGGCGCCCTGGGACAGGCCGAAAGCGGTTATCTGCGTCTCCATACGCGAGATCAGTAAGTATGGCGGCGAGGCGTCCGCCCCCGTCGGCGGCGCCATAGCCCGTCGGACCCTGGCGTATTTGGGCGTCCCGACCAAGAGCGGCGCCGGCGTCGCCGCCGCGTCCCGCTCCGCCGCCCATGACGAACCGGAGGCGCCGCCGGCCATTTACACGGTTGGAGCGCCGGACGACGACAATGTCCAGTCCGAGGAAGTGGATCCTCGTCTCTGGGAGGATTGGATCGAGGACGGGGAGGCGGTCGGCTGATGCGGACGGAAAGCGTTCGAGAGACCGGCATGCGGTTAAGCGAACTGCTTGGAGGGATTCCGGGGGTCCGCTTCGCGGGGGACGGCGATCCCCTTATCGCGTCGATTGTCCAGGACAGCCGCGAGGCTGGGCCGGGTTGCCTTTTCGCCGTCCTGCCCGGCGCCGGAGAACGTGGCGGAGACTATGCGGCCGATGCCGTCCGCCGCGGCGCCGCCGCCCTGCTTCTTCCGGATTCGGCGCGGATTGTTTCCCGCGTTCCTTGTTTGCTGGCGCGTGACGCCAGGAAGGCGCTGGGCGAAGCGGCCGACGTTTTTTATCGGCATCCGTCCCGGAGCTTGGACTTGATTGGCGTCACCGGCACCAACGGCAAGACCACCTCCGCCTATCTGATCCGGCATATCTTCAACCTGGCGGGCCGGCGCGCCGGCCTGTTGGGGACGGTGGAATACGATTTGGGCGATAGGGTGGAACCGGCGCCGCTCACCACGCCCGGCGCCGTCCGCTTCACCCGGAGTCTTGCCGAAATGCTCAAGGCCGGATGTCGCGCGGCGGTGGTCGAGGCGTCCAGCCACGCCTTGGCGCAGGAACGAGTCTGGCCGCACCGCTTCGCCGCCGCCGTCTTCACCAATCTCACCCGCGATCACCTTGATTATCACGGCGATATGGAAGATTATCTGCAAGCCAAGCATTCGCTTTTTTCCCGGCTTGACGCCGAGGCGTCCGCGGTTTTCAATCTCGGGGACCCTGCCTCGCCACGCCTGGCCGGGGATTGTCGGGCGAGGCTGTCCGGCTATGTACTGGCAGATGCCGCCGGGAGCGGTAGGCCGGCGCCGGATTTCCCCGGAGATGTTTTCCTGGCCCGGATAATCGACAGCGGCTTGGCGGGGCAATCCTTCGAATTGTCGGGGCCGGGGGTTTCCCGCTGTTTCCGCTCCCCGCTGGTGGGGCGCCACAACGCCGAAAATTCCCTGGGCGCCATTCTCGCCGCCCTGGCGCTAGGCGTTCCGGCGGAGGCGATTGGAGAGGCGCTGGCCGGCTTTTCCGGCGTGCCCGGCAGGCTGGAGCGCATCCAGTCGGATTCGGGGACGATGGCCTTTGTCGATTACGCCCACACCGACGACGCGCTCCGCTCGGTGCTTTCCGTCCTCCGGCCGCTGGCGGCGGGAAAGCTGATCACGGTGTTCGGTTGCGGAGGGGATCGCGATCGGGGAAAGCGCCCGCTCATGGCTAGGGCGGCGGAAGAGCTTTCCGACCAGGTGGTGGTGACTTCCGACAATCCAAGGACCGAAAACCCGTACGCCATAATCGACGAAATCATGGCGGGGTTCGTCCATCCGGAGGCGGTGGTGGTGGAGGCGGATCGGGAGCGGGCGGTGGCGCTCGCGGCCGGCTTCGCCGGGCCGGGCGACGCTATCCTGGTGGCGGGCAAGGGACACGAGGATTATCAGATTGTCGGAACCGTGAAACGACGCCTTGACGATCGGGAATTGCTGCGCAACGCTTTTAGGGTTTGAGGCGGCCGGTTTTCCCGGTCATGGCATGGCGGGAATATTTTTATGGACGCGACGCTGGCGGAACTGGCTAAATGGTGCGGAGGCAGGATCGATCCTCCCGAGGCCGGCGCGACGCGCGTCCGGGGCGTGTCCAGCGACTCGCGCACCATAAAGGCGGGCGAGTTGTTCGTGGCCATCAACGGTCTCAATCTGGATGGCCATCGTTTCGTCAGATTCGCGGCCGGGGCCGGGGCGGTCGCCGCCGTGGTGGAGAGCCGGCAGAGCGACGCCGGCGGCATGCCGCAGATCATAGTCGGGAATTCCCTCAAGGCGCTCGGGGACATCGCCAATGGCTATCGCTGGAAACCGCCGCTTTTACCCTGGGTGGCGGTGACCGGCTCCAATGGCAAGACCACCACGCGCGAACTTCTTTCGCTGATCCTTGGGACGCGCGGAAAGGTCCGCGCCTCCAAGCGCAACTGGAACAACTTCATCGGACTGCCTCTGTCGATGCTGGGCGAGCCCGACGACGCCCAGGCGGCGGTAATGGAATTGGGCGCCAGCGAGCCCGGGGAGATAGTTCGGTTGCGCGCGATATGCGTGCCCACCGTGGCTGTCGTGACCTCCACCGGCGACACCCATTTGGAGGGGTTCGGATCCAGCTTGGAGGTGGCGCGCGAAAAGGCGGAAATTTTCCGTTGGCTCCCCCAGGACGGATTGGCCATTTTCCCGGCCGACGATCCCAACGCCGACGCCCTGCGGGCGGCCGTGCCCGGCCGGATGGAGACTTTTTCCCTGATTGGCGGACCGGCCGGAGCCGTGGCCGCGGATATCCGGCCCACGGCGTCCGGCTACGAGTTCACGGTGGACGGCGTGAAGGTCGTCCTGCCGTTGCTGGGGCGGCATAATATCGGCAATTGCCTGGCCGCCATGCTGGCCGCCAGGCATCTCGGGGTGCCTTTCGACAGGGCGGCCGAGGCGCTCAAGGGGGCCAAGCCGGTGGCGGGCCGGCTCCAGTCGCAGGTTACCCCGGCGGGGCTCCATGTCATCAACGATTCCTACAACGCCAATCCCAGCTCGGTCATGGCCGGCCTGGATGTCTTGGCCGAAATGCCGGAGGGCAGGAAGATAGCGGTTATCGGCGACATGCTTGAGCTGGGAACCGAAAGCCGGAGGTTGCACCGCGAGGTTGGCCTAGCCGCCGGCCTGACCGACATCGACGTCCTGTTCACAGTCGGGCACGAGTCGGCGGCCATGGCCGAAGCGGCTCAGGTCAATGTTCGCATCGTGGTACGCCATTTCCCCTCGATTGAGGCGTTGTGGCTGGCCTTGGAGAAAATCCTCGCCCCGGGCGATTGGGTGCTGGTAAAAGGTTCGCGAGGGATGCTCATGGAACGGGTTGTTGGCCAGCTTCTTGATTGGTTCCCGTAATTTCGCTCAAATCTTGCCTGGGGGAAGCCATTGCTCCGCTATCTGTCATTGGCCGGCGACTGGTTCGGCCCTTTGCGGGTTTTCGACAGTCTGACCGTGCGCGCCTCGGCGGCGGCCATCACCGCGTTCCTGGCGGCGGTTTTCCTGGGGCCGGTCTTCATCCGCCGCTTGGCGCTGCGCCGGGCCACCGAGGACGTGAACAAGCCGGACGCGGCAAAATTGCAGGAGTTGCACCGGATCAAAAAGGGCACGCCCACCATGGGCGGCGTATTCCTGGTGGCGGCGGTGTCCCTCGCCGCTCTACTCTATTGCGATCCGCTCCGTCCCCTGGTCTGGATCGGCCAGTTCGTCATCCTGTCCTTCGCTGGCCTGGGCTTTATCGACGACTATTGGAAACTACGCGGTTGGGGCAGGCAGGGACTGAAAAAGCGGCATAAATTCGCCGGCGAAATCGGCCTCGCCCTGTTGACCACCTGCCTTCTGGCCTGGGGCTCGTCGGCCGGCTGGTTCGGCATGAGCGCCCCGCCCACCGGCGACCACGAGGCCGACTTCATCGTCGCCACCAGCGAGCGCAACCTGGTCGCCCCCACCCGGGTGGTCATACCCTTCACCAAATGGAACGAGGTTGGCCCGGATCTCGGGACCGCCTATTGGTTTTTCACCGTCCTGATCCTGGTGGCCTGTTCCAACGCGGTGAATTTGACGGACGGCCTGGACGGCCTGGCGAGCGGCTGCACCGCCATGGTGGCCGCCACCTATTCGATTCTCGCCTATATCGCCGGTAATGCGATGCTTTGCGCCTTTTTCCGCATCCCCCTGGTGCCGGGAGCAGGGGAATTGTTCATTTTCGGGGCGGCGCTCTTTGGCGGTCTTTTCGGCTTCTTATGGCACAACGCCAACCCGGCCCAGGTTTTCATGGGCGATACCGGCAGTCTGGCTATCGGGGCGACGCTCGCCTATTTGGCCATCGCCACCAAGCACGAGTTGATCCTGATCGTGGCGGGCGGGATCTTCGTGTTCGAGGCATTGTCGGTGATCCTCCAGGTGGCCAGCTTCCGCCTGCTGGGGCGCAGACTGTTTAAAATAGCCCCCTTCCATCACCATCTCGAATACAGCGGCTGGAAGGAGAATCACGTGGTGGTGCGGCTCTGGATCGTCGGCCTGATGTTGGCGATAGTGTCGATTTGCCTTTTGAAAATGCACTAATGTCCCGTATCCCGTGAGGAGAAACGCGAATGGGCGAACTGGAACGCGCGGAAAGGGAGGATGCGGAGCTTTCCTGGCGGCGGGCGCCGCTGCTGATGGTTGTCGCCTCGCTGACCGGTTTCGGCGTCATCATGGTTTATTCGGCTAGCGCCGTCCGCGCCGCCAGGGGATGGGGTTGGGAGGTGTTCTACGCCTGGAACCAGCTTTCCTGGCTGGGCGTGGCCATTGCCGCCCTGGTCGTCATGGCGGCGATCCCCTACGGCTTCTGGTTGCGGCTCCGTTTTCCCATACTCGCCCTGTGCCAATTGTTCCTGATCCTGGTCCTTACCCCGTTGGGGACGCGGATCAACGGAGCCAGCCGTTGGTTCAGGTTCTCCCTGTTCAACGTGCAGCCCTCGGAATTGGCGAAGATTGGGATGATCGTCGCCGTCTCCGCCATCCTTGCCGGCATCCAGGACGGCAGACCCAGATTTTTCCGCCATGTCGTCCCCCTGTGCGCCGTCTCGGGGCTGGCGGTCGGCTTGATCGCCCTGGAGCCGGACTTCGGCACCGCGGCCCTGCTGGCCTCGGGCCTGGGCCTTCTCATGCTGGCCGGCGGCGTCCGAATCTGGCATCTTCTCCTTTTGGCCCTGCCGATCGTCCCGTTGGCCGGCTGGTACGGAATGACGCATTTTGACTACATCAACCGCCGGATTGGGGATTGGCTCGCCGGAACCGCCTTCCACACCAACGCCTCGAGACTGGCCATGGGTTCCGGCGGGCTATGGGGCGTGGGGCTAGGGCAGGGACCGGCTAAATTGGAATATCTGCCCGAGGCCCACACGGATTTCATCCTCGCCATCGCCGGGCAGGAGACCGGCTTGATCGGAACATTGTCGCTCGTGGCCCTGTTCGCTATACTGGTCTGGCAGGGCATGGGCATCGCCGACAAGGCGAGGGATCGCTTCGGCTCCCTCCTGGCCTTCGGCATCACCGCCGTCATCGGCGGGCAGACGCTGTTCAACATGGGCGTGGTCACCGGACTTCTGCCTCCCAAGGGGATATCTCTTCCCTTCGTGAGTTTCGGCGGTTCGGGACTGGTGGTTTTCTATTCCATGATCGGCCTTTTGCTTTCAATCGCGAGACCGGCTCCGGCGCGCGTTGAAACCGATCTGATCCGGAAATACCGGCGGGCGCCGGTGTTCCGGATGCTGGCCGGGACCGGGGAGGAAGCGGGGACATGAGAATCTGGCTGGCCGGAGGGGGGACGGGAGGGCATCTTTGCCCTGGCATGGCGCTGGCCGACGAGTTGCACAGCCTGTGTCCCGACATCGAGGTTGGCTTTCTCGGCACCAACGATGGCTTGGATCGGGAACTGCTTTGGGGCGGGGGATACCGCCTGGAGCTGCTTGCCGCCGGCCGGGGATCGCCCCTGTCCTGGCGGCGCCCCGGCAACGCTCCCCGCTTCGCCCTTGCCCTTTGGCAGGCTTGCCGCCTGTTCCGCCGCGAGCGTCCGGATGTGGTGGCGGCGTTGGGCGGTTTCGCGGCCGCGGCCCCCGGCATCATGGCCAGGCTTATGGGGATTCCCCTGATCATTTTGGAGCAGAACACCGTTCCCGGGCGGGTAAACCGGCTTTTGTCGCGCTGGGCGAAGGAGATATTCTCCCAATTCGAGGAGGCGCGAACCTGGTTCCGCGATTCTCCGGCCGCCTTCCACCATAGCGGCTCCCCCCTGCGCGAACCATTCCTGAAGCTCTTGTCCGAGCCGCCCTGCCGGGGCGACGCCATCTTGGTGATGGGCGGCAGCCAGGGGGCCAAGCGGTTGAATGAAATCGTCGGCGACGCGGCCAGGCGCATTGTCGGCGAGACCGGTTGCCGGCTTATTCATGTGGCTGGACCAGGCAATGAAAAGGATATCCGCGGCCGCTACAACCGTGCCGGAGTGGTTGCCGAGGTGCATGGCTTCTATAACAACATGGATGAGCTTTACCGCCGCTCCCGCCTGGTGGTGGCCCGTTCCGGCGCCATCAGCCTGGCCGAGCTGGCCGCCGCCGGTCTTCCCGCCGTTTTGGTGCCGCTGCCGTCGGCCATGGATGACCACCAGCGCCTGAACGCCCTGTCTCTCGTCCATTCCGGCGCCGCCTTGTCCTACGAGGAGACCACGGCCGCCACCGATACCTTCGCGCCGGTCGTGGTCTCGCTCTGGAAGGACGAGGCCAGGCGCTCCGCCATGGCGGAGAAAATGCGCCGCACCGCCCGCGCCGACTCGGGGCGGGAAATCGCCCAGGCGGTGCTCCGGTTAATCGGGAGACGGGAATGATCGGACTGAGCCAGCCGGAGTTCCTCCCCGCCAGCCGCGAGGAAATGGCCGCCCTCGGCTGGGACGAACTGGACGTGCTCCTGGTTTCCGGCGATGCCCATGTCGATAGCCACGCTTTCGCCGCCGCCTTGCTTGGGCGCTGGCTGGTGGCGCACGGCTGGCGGACCGGGATAATCTCCCAACCGGCCTGGGACGGTCCCGCCGCCGTCGCCGCTCTCGGCCGTCCGCGACTATTCGCCGGCGTTTCCGCCGGAGCGGTTGATTCGCTGGTGGCGCATTATACCGCTTTCCGCAAGAAGCGCACGGACGACGCCTGGTCGCCGGGCGGCAAATCCGGCCTCAGGCCCAACCGGGCCGTCATAGTTTATGCCGGCTTGTTGCGCCAGGCGTTCCCCGGCCTCACGGTGGTTGCCGGCGGCATTGAGGCGTCGTTGCGGCGATTCACGCATTACGATTTTTGGAGCGACTCGTTGCGCCGCTCCATCTTGCTTGACGCGAAGCTTGACGCCGTCCTCTATGGCATGGGCGAAAAATCCATCCTCGGCTTGGCCGAGCTGCTCGCCTTGCTTCCGGCCGGCCGGAAACCGGTCCAAGCCATTGCCGCCGCCCGTTTGCCGGGAAGCGTTTACGCCGCGCATCCGGACGATGTCCCGAAGCGGGCGGCGGAGCTTCCGTCGCACGAGGCCATCCTGGCCGACCCGGCCTTGCTGGTCAAGGCCACCCTGGCTTGCGAGCGCCAGGTCCTGAACGGCGGCCCCGCCCTGATCCAGCGCTCCGGCGGGCGGGCGCTGATTTTTGAGCCGCCGGCCGAACTGCTAAGCGGGGCGGAGATGGACGCCCTTTACTCCCTTCCCTTCAATCGGCGGGCGCATCCGTCCCATGCCGAACCGATTCCCGCCGCCGCCATGCTGGAGGGAAGCCTCACCTCGCACCGCGGCTGCGGCGGCGGCTGTTCCTTCTGCTCTCTTGCCGCGCACCAGGGACGGATCGTCCAGTCGCGGAGCAGGGAATCCATTTTGGCCGAGGTGACCCGCCTGGCCGGGTCGCCGGATTGGAAGGGGGTGGTGACGGATATTGGCGGCCCAACCTCCAACCTGTGGGGGGCCGAATGCGTTGGCGATCCCAAAACCTGCCGCCGCGACAGTTGCCTGTATCCGAAACGTTGCCGCCATTTGCATCCCAACCAGGAGGGGCAGACGGAGCTTTTCGCCGAGGTTGCCCGTTTGCCCGGCGTCCGGCAGGTCCGGGCGGCGAGCGGCGTCAGGCACGATCTGGCCATTGAATCGGAAGTCTATCTAAAGGCTTTGATCAACAACCACGTCGGCGGGCAGTTGAAGATCGCTCCCGAACATGTTTCCGACAAGGTGCTTAGGCTGATGCGCAAACCCCCGGTCAGGCTGTGGAACGAGTTCATCAGATCCTTCGAGCGCTTGTCCCGGGAAGCGGGGAAGGAGCAATACATCGTCCCCTATTTGATGAGCGCCTTCCCGGGTTGCGGCGATCAGGAGATGCGTGAATTGGCGGAGTGGCTGAAGCGGCGCGGTTGGCGTCCGGAACAGGCGCAGTGTTTCCTGCCGACGCCCGGGACCTTGGCCGCCGCCATGTTTTTTGCCGGCGTCGACGCCGATGGCCGTCCCATCGCGGTGGCCAGAAGCGATGCCGATCGCTTGCGCCAGCACCGCATACTCATGCCGGAAGCCAGGCCGGATCCCAGGATCCCCGCCAAGCCGGGGAAACGGCGCAAGCCTTTCGCTAAAGGCCGTCGCCCGCCCGCGAAAACTGGCCGGCGACCTCCCCCGGGAACCGGCCGGAGACTGGGATCGACTGGCAACCGGCGAAGCTGATTTCCGATAGCCGCGCTTGGCGTCCCTACCTTTCCCGCACCAGCAGATCAAGCCGCCATTCCTCGTTGGCCGCCGCCCTCAC